>NZ_CP030040.1:2872500-3172500 GCF_003260995.1 Acetobacterium sp. KB-1 | reverse complement strand
CGTCTACGAACGGGCTGACCGGATTGGCGGACTGTTAATGTACGGCATCCCCAACATGAAACTGGATAAAATCGACGTGGTTCAGCGTCGGGTTGACCTGATGACCGCTGAAGGCATCAACTTTGTCACCAGTACCGAGGTTGGTAAAGACTATCCGGTAGCCGCTTTAACAGCCGATTACGATGCCGTTGTCTTATGTGGCGGCGCCACCAAACCCCGCGATCTGCCAGTAGAAGGCCGAGAACTGCAAGGCGTTGATTTTGCGATTGACTTTTTGTCAGCCAATACCAAAAGCCTGTTAGACTCCAACCTGGCCGATGGCAACTATACTTCGGCCAAGGATAAGCATGTCGTCATTATCGGCGGCGGCGACACCGGCACCGACTGTGTTGCCACATCCATCCGTCACGGCTGCAAAAGCGTGCTGCAATTAGAGATTATGCCCAAACCACCGGCCACTCGAGCTGCCAATAATCCCTGGCCGGAATGGCCTAAAACCTATAAACTGGATTATGGTCAGGAAGAAGCAGTTGCCCTATATAGCAACGACCCCCGCCAATACTGCACCACCACTAAAAAAATTGTCGGTGATGCCAACGGCCACGTCAAAGAAGTGCATACCGTGGAAATTGAATGGCTGGCCGACGAAGCCGGACGCATGATCATGAAAGAAATTCCCGGAACTGAAAAAGTTCTGCCCGCTGACCTGGTTTTACTGGCGATGGGCTTTCTGGGACCGGATGACCTGTTAGTTGACCAACTGGGTCTGGAACGGGATCCCCGCTCCAATGTCAAAGCCGATTACGGCGTTTACCAGACCAGTGTCGATAACATCTTTGCTGCCGGCGACATCCGTCGCGGTCAGAGCCTGGTTGTCTGGGCCATCAATGAAGGCCGGGAAGCTGCCAGAAGTTGCCATCACTATCTAAAAACAAAATAATGCTACCAAAGTAAAAAAACAGCCATAAACCTGCCAATCAGGTTTGTGGCTGTTCTGTTTTATCCGTTATCACTTATTTGAGGTCGCTTTTTCTGCCCTCATGTGATCGTGTTTTTTAAATTAATCTGCCCTTTTTAGACAATCACAATTTCGCTTTCTTGAATGCCTTGGCCATTCACATTTTCGAAATAGCTAAAAAGTGTCGTCCGAATATCCTGAATCACTTCTAATCTGTAGTCTTCCAATCCACAATCCTTCAGTTTCCCCTTAATTTCGTCAATCTGATCTGAAGTATAGATATCTCCCACTAAATCCAATCGTAGTTTTTTTGCATCTGGGTCAATCGTTGCACGCATCGTAGTCGTAGTGGATGAATTGACCTCGCCATTTACAAAGGTTTTCACACTGGAATAAATCGCGTTTTTTTGAATTGAAACCGCCGAAACATAAACCGCCGAAACGGTTGCTGGAATCGTAATCAGAATTACACCGATAATGATTGATCTTTTGATAATTTTATTATACCGTTCTTTTACAACATCGGCTTGTTTTAATTGGAGCAATTTACAAAATATAAAGGTTGCAACAACAATAAAAAAAGCATTGATCGTAAACAGATAAGCTGCCGAAAAAATGTAGTCAACATTGCCATTCGCTATTCCATAACCAACCGTACACATCGGAGGCATCAACGCCGTGGCAATGGCAACCCCTGGAATAACATTTGTTTTTTCTTTTCGCGTTATCCCGATAACCCCTGCCGTTCCGCCAAAGAAAGCGATCAGCATATCAAAAAAGGATGGCCCGGTTCGCGCCAACAGTTCGCTGGTTGGTTCATGCACAGGCGTCAGGAAAAAATAAATCGAGGCACCAATTAATGCAATAATGATCTGAGTGATGAAATTGATCGCGGCATTTCTAAGCAGCAGGCCATCATAGGTTGCGATACTATAACCCATTGCAATAATAGGGTTCATCAAAGGTGATATCAGCATCGCACCGATGATCACCGCTGTTGAGTTCGTATTTAAACCTACCGATGCGACAATGATCGCACAAAAGAGAATAATGAGAGGCGCTCCTTTTAGCCGTACCCCTGAAACAATACTTGTGTGTATGGCCTCCGCATCCATCTGATCGGATTTTATGTCAAACACACTGTTTTTCAAATAATCAATCATCCTAAATCTCCTCGCACCAATTTGTTACTGTGTCATTTAATTGCCAGTCGCCGATTAAATAAACGCCAGATTATTTTCAGCTAATTATATCAAATTTGGTGCTTGAATTCTATGCATTCTTAGTGCTTATTTGTTTTATTCTTAAGCAACTCACACCTTGATGTTCGCTCTTTATTGTAGGAGTTCCTGTGATTATCTCTATTCTCAAGCTTGAATTCTATTTCCTTCGCAAAAAAGCTGAAAGCCGATTCCACAATTATTTATGTAGAATCGGCCTCAGCTTGCAATCTCAGCTGTCATTTTTGGGGACTCACCCCTTTCTGTTTTTCAAAAATCTTCCTCTTCACTTTCCCATTGTAAATCTGCTACTTGTTTGAGGATTATCTTACTTTTTATTTTCGCTTCTATTACCTATTGGCAGCTAGCTCATTGGGGGTTTTCAAGTGAAATAAATTTCTGAACAATCTGTTCTTTCGTCCAAATTTTTCCCTTTGTTTCTCTGAATTTCAATTGAAAATCATCTTCTCTTCTCGCATCGATTACCTATCCTTGATCTATTATTTTTATTATGACCACAGTTTTTTTATGTGGGTATCATAATGTGAATACCGATCTCCAATAAATCTGATTGTGATTAACAATGTACTTACCAATTCTCATAGTGATGAGAATTTTTCCATTGTAGAGTCTATGATCGATAAAACCAGATCCTCGAGGCTTATCTCTGAGTTATTATTATAATCGGATAATCTTCTCCTTGATCTTATCATTCAGTCAAGTGCTTATTTACTTTTTAATGATCCTGTCATTCAATTGGAAAAGGATTGGTTGATCCTTGATTCAATTATATTGTATCATCTTTCTGTCATAAGTAAATAGCTGCATTGTAAACGTTTGTAACTCTTTTGTAAATATGCAATCCGGTCTATTTTGCTATTTTCGAAACAGGACTCCCCTCTGTTTTTTCAAATATTTATAGCAAGAGGCTGATAAACTCCTTCTTTGTGGGTATTAAATATACGATCATTAATTTCTTAAAGAGAGGTGTTGTTATGGTAAGAGTTGAAGACATCAATATGAGCTATCGCACTTACGGAGACGGGTATCCTCTGCTTTTAATTATGGGTTATGGCGGTACCATGAACCTTTGGGAGGAACGGCTTCTTCGTTCCCTGGCGAAAAAATACAAAGTCATTGTTTTTGATAATCGCGGCATGGGAGAAACCAGTTCTGGTCACAAGGATTTTACGATTGAACAATTTGCCGAGGACACCTATGAATTCATGCTTGCTTTAAAGATCGAAAAAGCACATGTGCTGGGCTGGTCCATGGGTGCCTCTATTGCCCAAGAATTAGCCTTGAGGCATCCTGAAATTGTTAACAAGCTGATCCTTTACGCTTCGCTTTGTCATCCGGAAATTTTTCCACCGGAGCCAAAGGTACTTTCCAAACTTGAAAACACCCTGAGCTCCCCTTCTGAAAAGGTTCATGAATGGTTACGACTTATTTTTCCATCAGAGTGGATAAAAAACAATCAGGATCGGATTCGGGAAATATTTTATCGTCCACTGGGGACCATGAATCCCGATGCGATAATCAAACAGGCCGAGGCTATCAATAAATGGGAGGGTTCCTGCAATCGAATCCCCTTTCTCCAGCATGAAACCCTGGTTATTGACGGTAAAGACGATCTTATTTTGCCCTCGGAAAATGCCCAATATCTGGCCAGCAAGCTACCCAACTCCAAACTCGTTTTAATTGCCGAAGCAGGACATGGTCTGATGTTTCAAAACCCGGATAAGTTTCATTTAATTATCAATCTGTTTCTGGATCAATGAGCCATTTAAATCGATTTTCTTAACTTCGTGAATTCACAGTGATGCTGTTCAATTATACAAAATTCTAAAAAATGCGGTTCGTTCTTAAATTAAAGAATCTGCCGCATTTTTCTAACTCATTTAATCAATTCTTCCGATAATACGTTCTTCTGTTTGTTTCATCATTCCGGCAAACAATTTTGCAATCTCAGGATCAAACTGAGTTCCGGCATTGTTCTTGATTTCTGCTATCGCACTTTCGCGATCCATCGCTTTCCGATAAACACGATTTTCCGTCATCGCATCATAGGCGTCCGTCACGGCAATGATCCGAGACAGTAAGGGAATCGCCTCACCCGCTAAACCTTTCGGGTAACCGCTGCCATCCCAATGCTCATGATGACTAAGAATAAACTCTGAGATTGATACCAGCTCGGGAGAAGCCGCGGCAATCCGGTAGCCGATTTCAGGATGCTTTTTCATTTCAAGCCATTCTTCATCTGTCAATTTTCCCGGTTTTCCTAAAATCCGATCATCAATTCCCACCTTGCCAATATCGTGAAGGGTCGCCAGAAGCTCCAGATGATCCAGTTCAATCTGCGACAGCTTTAAGGCTTCACCAACCATGCGGGACAGGGCTGCCAACCGCTCGGAATGTTCCTCCGTTTCATGACTTTTCTCATACATTGTCGCCTTGATTGATGAAATAATTGTACTGTGGGAGCTTCGTTGTTCCAGTAACTTACGGCTATTCATATATAGCTCAGCTCTTTTAATGGTTTGCTTCAAATCGCCATGGGGCTTTTCTTTGGTGCCCGATCCCAATGCCACATTGATATGAAAAGCCTCATTCAAAATCCGGCGATTATGCAAAATAAACGCCTCTTTAATTTCATCCATTCGTTCTAAAGCCGTTTCCCGGGATGTTTTTGGCATTAGAATACTAAATTCATCCCCACCGGTTCTGGCCATCAACGCATCATCATGACAACAGCTTTTCATAATTCGTGCTGTTTCTATAATAATCCGATCCCCGGCTTCATGACCAAATGCATCGTTTATTAGTTTGATCCCATTGATATCCCCGATTATGATTGAGATGGGCAGCTGATTCTCGCTACCAATCCGTTTTTGCTCTTCTTCCCAAAACAGTCGATTATAAACTCCGGTCAAGTGATCATGATAGCTTAAATAGCGGTATTTCTGCTCACTGATTTCCAGCTTCTCTTTAGCTTTGGCTACAATTTTTGACTGTTTGTCCAGCTCATCATCGATTGTTTGAATAATAAACAATAAACCAATGCCAAGAACCTGGCTGCTGACGGCAACGATCAGCCAGATCGAACCGTAATCGGCAATGGCAAATTCATTAAAAAAACCGCGATCCAACAAAATAGTGATGAGTACAAAAGTAAACAGATTAAAAGTAATGAATTTCAGCACCCAACGTCTGTCAAGCAAAGATCCCGATAAAACCAGTACCACTGTTACACACACCATTCCGGCCCCCATTGGTCCAGCCACAAAAAGTACCAGCACACTGACAAAATAACAAATCAGCAGGAAGAACAGTTTTTTAAAGCGAAGATTAATTTTCCAGTTCAACAGAACAAAAACCGCGACAAAATAGAGACAAAATTCAAGAGTAGCGGTTACATACTCGCCTTCTTGATAAAATAAATAGGCGCCATAAAAAAAGAGTACCGGGCCCAACAAAATAAAATAAAAAGTGATTATGTAAAACAAGTGATTTTTTAAGTCGTTAAGATCCTGGTAACCAGCGCCATTATTTTTCATTCTGACAGTTTGCCTTTTCAGGTGGCTAAATAACGTTCTGATAAATCCCGTCACTTTGTCGATCTTTTGTTTACGGATATTATTCATATTCCATGACCCTTTCAGCAACTATTTTCAATCATTTTAACAATAGGGTTTGTCTATTAGATACCCCACGTTCCCTATTTTAGTCACTAAGCCAGGATGTCTCCTTATTTTTCCATAAAAAAAGCCGTCAGACCTTTAATAATAAAGGCTTGACGACGTTGCCACTTTTTTTTATTTGTTATACTTTTTCTGCAATGGTCCGAATTAGCTCATGTGAAGCCTTCCAGCCCAGACAGGAATCGGTAATCGATTTTCCGTATACCCCACCATCAACCGGTTGATTGCCTTCTTCTATATAGCTTTCGATCATTAGACCCTTAACATATTTTTTCAAATCGGTATCGTAATGGCGATTACGCAGTACTTCCCGGGCGATCCGGGGTTGCTCACCAAAACACTTGTTGGAATTGGCATGATTTAAATCAATAATAATTGCTGGACAGGAAAAATCACGTTTTTCATAAAGTCTAATCAGGTGCATGATATCCTCATAATGATAATTCGGATAATTGCGTCCATGCTGATCTACTGATCCACGCATAATGGCATGGGTCAGGGGATTTCCAGAGGTTTTCACTTCCCAACCCCGGTAGATAAAAGTATGCTCTGCCTGACCGGCCTGAATCGAATTTAGCATCACGGTGATATCGCCACTGGTTGGATTTTTCATTCCCACCGGGATTTCCAGTCCGGAGACAGTGAGACGGTGCTTCTGGTTTTCAACCGACCGGGCCCCAATCGCCACATAACTGAGCAGATCTTCCAGATAGGCATAATTTTCCGGATACAGCATCTCATCCGCACAGGACAAACCCGTTTCTTCAATGGAGCGGATATGCAATTGCCGAATCGCTTTAATCCCTTCTACCATGTTAGCCTTCTTGTTGGCATCCGGCTGGTGAAGCATTCCCTTATAACCTTCTCCGGTCGTTCTCGGTTTATTGGTATAAATTCGTGGGATTATCACAATCTTATCTTCCACTTCTTTTTGAATAACACTTAGACGGTTCACATAATCAATTACTGCCGTTTCATTGTCTGCGGAGCAGGGCCCAATAATTAAAATAAAACGGTCATCTTTTCCTTCGAAAATATTTCTGATTATTTGGTCCCGTTGGACTTTTATTCTTTTACCCGCTTCGGACAGTGGCATCATTTTAAAAATTTCGCGGGGTGACGGAATTTCCTGGATTAACTCAAAACTCATTTATTACTCCCTTTTTAATTTTTTTCGTATTTCACACAATCTGGTTTCTGATCACCATTTCACCTTGGCTCTAAAATAAGCCACGTTTTTGTTATATTTATTATAAAGATTAATTACCGACCTGACAA
The DNA here is from genome assembly GCF_003260995.1 of Acetobacterium sp. KB-1. NCBI lineage: Bacteria > Bacillati > Bacillota > Clostridia > Eubacteriales > Eubacteriaceae > Acetobacterium > Acetobacterium sp. KB-1. Next base: position 3,165,343 of record NZ_CP030040.1, on the reverse strand, counting down.
GACTTATTATTTAATCCAAAACCGGTCGTAAGGTTCGGGCTTTCCTCTGTTTTGTGTGATCCTGATTGGACAAAACTACAGAAACCCTGAATTCCTGATCACCCGCTTCAAAGCGCGCCTCCCCATCATACTTCTTCGCAATGGCCGTCACCGAAATAATGCCAATGCCGGAAGCTTCCGCTCTTTTGTTGGAAAGGAAAACCCCATTTTTAATGTGAACTTCTCCGGCATAGCGGTTGTCTACACTAATATATAGCTTGTTGCCAATAAATTGGGACGACAGTTTAATAATTTTATCTCCTGAGATGATGCATCGACAGGCTTCCAGGGCATTTTCCAGCACATTCCCAAAAACAACACATAAATCCGTTTCATCAATTTCCAAATCCCCGGGAACCATTGTTTCAATGAATAAATCAATGGCTTCTGACTTACAGATATTGGCATAATAACTAAGGATCGCATTAACCGCATCATTCCCGCAGTAGAGCACATCCGAAATGCTCAATCGGTTTCCTAACAGTTCGAAAATATATCTTTCAGCCTTGTTGTCATTCTGTTGCTGGATCAGCCCCAGCACAGTGTTTAGATGATGCCGCAGATCATGTTCACCTTTCCGGGTTTCTTCAATACACTCACCAAATTTTTTATAGTATTCTGATTGGAACAAGAGCTGCTGTTTGATGATTTCATTGCTTTCCGTTAAAATCATATTTTTCTGGGATTGTTCCAGCATTTCAATAACTACATAATAAATCAGGTAAAATCCCAAAAATGCTACCGTATTAAACACCAGAAACTGCCATTGGGCAATCAGTTTTGCATTCATGGCCCCGAATGACAAGCTGATAATGTAGTAGACCATCGGGATAATCCACAGATAACGCCATGCTTTGTTATGGGTCTGCATGACCTTACTGATTTTTTTTCTGAAAAAAATCCATACCAGCGGATAGGTCACCATTAGGATTACGCATTGAAACAAGTTGAAATAAAAAGAATAGGAGGTCTGGACATAAACCTTGTGCAAACCATAGGTAAGGTAAGAAACCTCCAGAAACTTGGCCATGTTGACAATAAAATCGGCATAGCTTTTTACCAGAAAGGCAATAAACACCAACTTTGATGGGGTTCCCTTAACCACCGCCGTGTAAACTCCTACATAGAGAAGCAAAAAAACAACACTGTGAAAAAAGCGCAGACTGTTCCAATCCGGCACCCACTCAATAATTAGGATAACTGAAACGATGTTTAGTAGCATACACAGGGTTCCAGCGGTAATAACCGTTTTTTTTGAATACCGAAGCTGATTCCATACCGGAATAAAGGCCAAAATAAAATAAGGGAGTATCGACAAACCAATACCCCAGGCAATGTTAAGATAACTATTTAGCACTTATGTCACCTCGTACTTTTGAAAACACAAAGTCCAGATACTGCTGTCGAACTGCTACGCTGTTACTTCTGGGTATCCCGACCCGGTCGCCATTTTTCATTATAAAATCAGTCGTTGTAAAGTCCTCAACACAATTCATGTTTACAATACTGCAACGGTGACAGCGTAAAAAAGGGGACCCGCCCAGCACGCTTTCCAATTGGGTTAAGGGCAGATACGTTTTTATTTCTTCATTAGCGGTATGAATGATGGAAACCTTATTGAAAACTTCCACATAAATGATATCTTTTAATCGAATCGCGCGTTCAAGTTTTCCAACCGGAATTTTAATCGCTTTGCAGTCCTCAGTTAGCATTGCCAGACATCGATTTAATGCTTCAACTATTTTTTCTTCTGAAATCGGCTTGATGATGTAGTGTCGTGCTTTTAACTCAAACCCTTCAATTGCATAGTCTCTGCTTGAGGTAATAAATACAATTTGGCAATCCTCCCCCAGACTTCTAAGTTCCTTTCCAATTTCAATGCCGTTACCATTTTCTAAGTAAATATCCAGAAAGATGATATTAAAATAGCTAGCCTGAAAACTTTCCCAAAAATCTTCAGCCGTAGAAAAGAAAGTGATTTCAAAGTCGCAACCATTGCTAACTCCGTAATTATTTATGAAATGATTAATTTTTTTCTGATACTCAAATTCATCTTCACAAACTGCGATATAAACCACGCTATCCTCCATCTGACCACTCATCATCAACTATTTTTACTAATTTTATCATATTGAAGCTTATTTAACAATTTGTTTGCAACATAATTGTGGCGTGAAACCCTGTTTTTGTTCGTGAAATTGAATTGTTCTCAAAACTATTTGTTGGTATGATAGTTCTAACATAAATTTATTTAAGAGGTGTTAAAAATGAAAAGAATGAAATTTTTTAGTGTACTCATGGTTTTTGCTTTATCGGTGTTTATTTTCGCAGGTTGTGGCAGTTCATCCGCAGCGAATGATTCTTCATCCACTGACAAAGATACCGTTTATTCCCAGGATTTCACCATTGTCAATGAAACCGGGATTGAAATTTACGCTGTCTTTGTTTCCCCAACCGGTGAAGAAAGCTGGGGCGAGGATATCCTAACAACCGATACCTTGCCAACCGGAAGTACTACCGATATTGTCTTCGATTCAGAGGTAGAAGAACAATACTGGGATCTGATGATTGCTGATTCGGAGGGAACAACCTTTGAATGGTCAAAAATCGATTTATTCTCAGTTTCTGAAATCACCCTGAAACTTGATAATGGCAACCCGACCGCATCTTTCAAATAAAACACAAAAAATCAAAACCGCCGGAACAATTGTTCCGGCGGTTTTATGTTTCGCTTTAGTTTATTGACTTTATTTATTTTCAGGATCTTTAAAACATTAACGCACTCATTTTGTCAATGGCTTCGTCATTAGATTCATAAACACCCGGGAAGCAACCAAAATTCAAACCATGGCTTGCTCCGGGAATGAAATAAAGTTTTCCGCACCGCTCGCAGGCTTCTTTCGTTTTTTCAAAAATGATCTCGGGAGTCCAGCCAGGGAAGTCGACAACGCCACTATCAATATCGCCCATAAAGGAAATTTGACCACCGTATTTTTTAATCAACTCCGGTACGTTGTTGGTCGTCATGACACCCTGCCAGATGTCAATTCCCATTTCAATCATGGCTGGTACCAGATTCGCAGCATAAGAGTCACTATGATGAACAATCAGTTCAACACCATTGTCTTTATAATAACCATAGATTTTTTTATAGGCCGGTACAAAGAACTCCGCAAACATTTCCGGCGAAACGAAAGAAGAAATCTGACTACCCCAATCATCATGATGGAAAATACAATCCGGATGAAGACGGCTAATCATTTCTTTGGCATATGCCAGTTCATACTCAACCAGATAGTCAATCAGATCATGCATATCCTCTGGCTCTTCATACAAGGCCATCAGCGCATCTTCCATGCTCATCAAATGATGGGTCATTTCAAAGATTCCTGGTGCCACAAAGGCCGTTACGAACTCTTCATTTCGATCAACAGCATTGGCGTGTGCAACCGCTGCCGCCCAAGCCTCATCAGAAGTTTCAACCGTAGGTGCTTTAACCTGATTTTTCCAGTCAGTAATATCCTTTAATACCTTATGTTCATCATCATGGACTGGAAATCCTCCCAATTGCCCTTCCGGCCAGGTAAAGGTAATTCCCCAACCATTTTTGATTGTTTGTCCAGGACCAACCATCGCACCCAGCGGCGCTTCCATGATAAGATTCATAAACTCATATTGTTTTACAAATCGATCGGGATTTCCACCTTTGATCGTTTCTAATAGGTTTTGTCGTTTTGTTAACATTTTTAAGCCTCCTGTATTTTGGTTTAAACAATTATAAATGGACCCTATGGCAAATTATTAATTCTTATTATGCCGATACCAGTTCTTTGGCTTTGACAGCGGCACTGCCAGCATCTGGTGCATAGCCGTCAGCACCAACTTCGGCGGCATATTCCGGTGTTACCGGGGCTCCACCAACAATAACTTTTACATCCGGGCAAGCTGCTTTTACCGTTGCTACGGCTTCTTTTAAGGCGGGCATGGTGGTGGTCAGAAGACCCGAGCACGCGACAATTTTCACATTGTCATTGTCTTTAACGGCGGAAACGAAGGTATCAGCCGGTACATCAACACCCAAATCAACCATATCGAACCCAGCACTTTCGATCATCATCGATACCAGATTTTTGCCAATATCGTGAAGATCCCCAGCCACGGTACCGATAACACAAGTACCCAGAGAGGCAGAGCCGTCACCAGCCATCAGTGGTTTTAAGACCTCAACCCCTTTTGACATGGCTTTGGCAGCGATGAGCATTTCTGGAACAAAAATTTCGCCAGAAGAGAATTTGTCCCCAACAACACCCATGGAATCGACCATCGCCTGGAGAATTTCACCTGGTGCACTGCCTTCATCAAGGGCTTCCTGTACCAGCCCTGGTACTAATTTAGACTTTCCTGCTTCAACCTTTGCTTTAACTTCTTCAATTTTTGACATGTTTTTTTCCTCCTGTTTGATTATTTATTGATGATATCGAAATACGATATCAGTTCCATTAACGATTCCCGCCAGTGTGAGCGAGAACGGTTAATTGTTCTTCTTTTTCAGGGGCTTTCAGGTAAAACCATAACGAAAACGATGATTTAAACGCTAATCGTTTTTGCAGCCTGATATCGATTACACTTGGTGCCCCAAAATTTTCTCTGATTCTTTTGTCACCAGGCTACACACCGCAACCTAAACAAATTTTAAATCAATTTAATGTTTATGTCAACCTTTATTTATAAATTTTGTCATTTTTACTAATTAGGAAACTGGTTTCATTTACTAAACCAACAATTTGGTTTCTATCTCCCAAACGGCACGCGCAAACAACGTAAAAGAGTGCTCCCGATCTGCTTATTCAGATCAGGAGCACTTTTTATCTTTGCTCACCTACCTATCTACTTAAACAATATGCTAATTAAATAATATGCAGCCCACATAGGTAAGCGTATTCGGTCCGTAGTAATATTCCAGATTATTTAATTTACACAAATCACTGACGAGAATCCCAAAGGCTTCCATGGATGAGAAGGCCTTTTCGGGGAAACGACAGGCTTCATCCGGATAGGTGCATTTTTTACATAAGGAACAACAGCCGTCTCCCAAGGGAAGCATATCGGCTTTTTTGTCAAACAATGCATTCACCAGTTGATCAAAGCTCACATTGTGCTTTTCCTTAATTTCTTCCATGCCTTCAAAATCAAAACTATCTTCCAATTCTCCAGTCGTTTGGAGAATCACACCATACTGATAGTTATTAACCTTTTTACCACATTCGTCCAAGGTTCCACACCCCGGCGGACATGCCCAATTGGTATCATAAATTTTACATTTATTATCAGCACACATTTGTCTTACCTGGGGATTTAAATCAATCGTTGATACCTTTAGTTCCGCCGCTCGGCTAAAACCGCTTTTGTCTGCCAAATCTAATACTTCTGTTAATTCCATTTTAAATTTTCTCCGGTTTCTGTGAGAATTATTCTTAGTTCCCACTAAATTATTAACTATTCTAGCATATTGTTTCGTATAAATATAGCCTTTTCTCAAATAACAATTGATACCCTGCCACTTAAATATATTTAAATTTATCATCTGTTAATTTACTGACTTATTTTAATGCCTTACATCAACAGATAACTGATCATTGGAATGGTAACAACTGATGCCAGGGTCGTAATAAATACACCTTTGGTTGCCAGGCAAACGTTATTTTCATATTGGTTGGCAAAAAGAACGGTCGATGTTGCCACGGGCATGGCAATAATCACAATCACAATTCCAAGTAAATAAGGGTTCACAATCACATTTTTTAATACTATCCAGGCAAATAAAGGCAGCAGAATCTGCTTAATAATCACGTAAGGATAAAGCCGAATCTCCGTAAAAACACTTTTAATCGGAATTTCTGCTAATGCGATGCCAATGACAATCATAGCCAAAGCTGACGTGGTACTGCCAACTGTTTTTGCGGTATCATTGAGTAGCACCGGGAGTTGCAATTTGAGACTAAACATGATCACTGATGCAATTGATGCCATTATTCCCGGGGACAAAAATTTTTTTACATCCAGTGCTTTTCTTCCTTCCTTTGACATCAGCATGATCCCAAGGGTAAAGTTGCTGACATTAAAAATAAGATTAAAGATAGTGGCATAAAAAATCGCACCAGCACCAAAAATTGATGCAATCACCGGAAAACCCATAAAACCCACGTTAGACCATATCGTCATATACATGTATAAATGACGGTCTTCTTTCTTTACTAGCAGTATTCTTGTAATAAAATAGGCAATGAACGGCATCACTATATAAAAAAGAATTGCAATTACAAACATCATTACGACCTCTTTATGATCTGTATCCTTAGGCATTGACGCCACCGAAGCTAACATCATACATGGCAGGGTAATGCTTAAAATAAAGTTAGAAAGCTGGGCTCCGAATTTCGGGCTGACAATCTTTCGTTTTGCTGAAATATAGCCAAGTGTCAGAATTATAAACAGCTCCAACATCTGATTAATCACTACGTTGATGTTCATAAGCATCTCCTTCAAATAAAAGATAGGCTATCATAAGCTTAGTTTAAATTCAACCAATTATTAATTACCTTGTTTATTTTTGAACTCGTTTTATCTTACCAGACTGACTTAATTCTTTACGATATTAAAATCACAATTCTGAGGCCTTGGATGCAGACGCGTTTTAAATTTCTGTAAAAATGCGAGAAATCAATTGCACATTAAGTTCATTTTCTGCTACAATTAGTTATTGGCAGGTCAGCATCGATGATGCTGGCACTTTAACCTGATTGAAAAAAAACTGAGGTCGCAATGAGAAAGAACTCCTCTTCAAAATTAAGAGTAAAAAACATGCCCCGATTCCTGACATTATCTGTTTTGAGTCTTATTCTGATCGTAATGATTATGATGTCCTTATTTTTTTTAATGACAAAAATGGCCGCGGCTTTCCACTCTCAAGCACAAATCCTCCAGACTTCTTCTGCTAATTCGTCGGAAACCAATGCGCCAAAATCAGAAACCACAAACAATACAACCAACAAAAATATCAAGGCCGATCCGCCACCACAGGTGAATAATGCAGATCCCTTCGCTGATATAAAATCTCGTCTTCGAAGCGGAGATACTGACGGAATCAAAGTGGTCTTTCTAACCTTCGATGATGGTCCCAGCGACGATACCGGAGAGCTTTTAGATACCCTCGCTGACTACAATATAAAAGGAACCTTCTTTACAACCCTTCACGACAATGATCATGCCAAAAACATGTATCGCCGCATTGTGGATGAAGGCCATACCCTGGCCAATCATACCAGTAGCCACGACTACGGTCTCTATGATACGCCAGAAGCGTTTTTTGCTGACGTCGATGCACTGGATCAATTCCAGAAGAAGATAACCGTTCAAGACAATACCAGCCGTATTTTCCGTTTTCCAGGTGGGTCAATGAATTCTAACGAAGCCTGTATTCAAGGTATCTTAGACCGGGGCTATAATTATAGTGACTGGAATGTTTCTTCCGGCGATGGCTGCGCCGATCCGCCACCAAGTGATGTGATTGCTCAAAAAATTATTGAAAGTTGCCGGCAACACGATGTTTCGGTTGTTTTGTCCCACGCCGAACTCAAATCGTCCAGCCGGGAAGCCATGTCAGTTGTGATAGAAACGCTCCAGGAAGAAGGTTACACCTTTTTGAATATGGAAGCCGATTATACCTATCCACGCCATTTAGAGCTATAAAATCACCCATCTATAATAAATAAATGCTACTCTTAAGTAATAGAAACCCACCGTTTTTTCACGGTGGGTTTCTTTTTTATTACCTTCTTCTGACCGTACTTTCACATCGTTTGTGGCAGTACATATTATCTTCTGCCTGTTTAAAAATTCCTTCGATATCCTCTTCTTCTTTTTGCTTAGTTTCATATCCAAAAGCTATGGATAGGTCCTGTCCGCCAATTTTTTCCTTCGCAACTAATTTTTTCATTCTAGCGATGATTTGATCGATCTTGTTGCCGTCAGTTTTGGGTAAAATGACAATAAACTCATCCCCGCCCAACCGGGCAATAATATCGTCTTTTCGACACACCTGACGAATAACTTCAGCTGTCTTTTTGAGCAGCTCATCTCCCATTAGATGTCCCTGGGTATCATTAACCAGTTTTAAACCATTAACATCACCCATCAACAGGGTTAGGGGCAAATTTTCTTTTTTATCAAGGTTTTTTAGTGCCTGTTCGTAATACCTGCGATTATAAAGCCCGGTTAAATAATCATGATAGCTAAGATAGAGCACTTCTTCTTCTATTCGCCTTTTTTCATTGATAAAACGGGCCTGAAGCAGATTTTGAAAAGCCAGATTTGACAACTGATTGGCAATTGTATAAAGTAGTTTTGCTATTTTTTCAAATTGCTGGAAAGACATTTGTGGAACTTCCCGAAACGCTCGTACTGCTTCTGTTTCATCGGCCCCAATTTCCCGGGCATAGGCAGCCAGTTGTTCTTCTTTTAGCCTTTCATCCCGGACCTGACCAATTAACCAATTAGCCACATGCCTGCCACCAACAGTAATGGCCGCCCCGGCATCCCATAAGCCGCCGCTTAAACAGCTTTTGATAATGGGACCCTCTTCCGAATAGGCGCCAATAACCATATCCGACTTTTGACAATTTGCACTACCTTTTGCGGTTTTGCGAATAACATCCTGACAAAGCCGGGTAAAATTCGAGGTTTTTGTTATTGGTTTCCCATCGATAGCGGTGATTAATGACGCTACCCCTGTTGCATCCGAAAACTCATCCTGCAGTTTTTGAATATCTTCCAAGTTGATCAGTTCCTCAAAATTAATATCGACTTCTGCTTCGAGTGGTCTGGTTAGTTCCAACATTCGTTTTTCCAGACTTTGTTCCAATTTTTTCCGATCGGTGATATCCCTTGCCGCCGCATATATCAGTCTACCCTGAGGCCGGGAACTCCATTCGATCCAGCGATAACTTCCATCCTTGGCACGGTATCGATTTGTAAAATTAATCACCGGATTCTGTTCATTTAGTTTGTTCATTACCTCCCGGGTAATTAAGAGATCATCAGGATGAACAAAATCCAAATATTTTGTTCGGGTCAATTCTTCATGGGTATAACCTAATACTTCTTCCCAGGCCTTATTCGTCTTTAAAAAATAGCCTTCCATGTCTGCGATGCACAAAAAATCCAAGTTCAATTCAAAAAAATTATTCAATTCCGCCATTTGCTTCTTTTCTTTTGAGATGTCAACAAAATGAGTTGCAAAATATCCTTTCTCCTGGCTATATGCGGTAACCCGACACCAGATATCAAGGGCGGCGGCAAACTGTTCAAACTCTTTTTCCCCACCGTGTAATGCAATCTCACCATAAAACCCAATCCAATCAAATGTGTCCTCTAAAAGATTAGGTAAAACCTGGGTTATGCGTTTCCCGATGATGGCTGCGCCAATGAGGCCTGTCAGCCTTTCAAAGGCCTTGTTAACTTCAATGAATTCGTAATCACAGGGCTTCCCCGCTTCATCACAGACAATCTTATGATAAGCAAACCCCACCGGTGAGTGTTCAACAACAGATTTATAGAAACTGTCTTTCATGTGATCTTACCCTTTCAGTTATCTCTTTCTTAACAACTATGGCATTAACTTATTATATACCCTTTGTCTAAAAACTGTCTGTTTTTTCACATAATAACACAAATTCTCCCCCAATTTAACTGTTTCCTGTTTTAATTAAACTTTTTTGTTTACAATCGGGTGCCCTCAAAAAAGGATCTGTCCTAATCATAACAAATCCTTTTTTAATCATTTTATTAAACAATTCCGGATGTTGTTTTTTTAGCTAAACTAAAAAGAACCCCTTTTTCGGATCGTTTCTTTACGAATCGATCGAAATCGGAGTTCTTTTTTAATAACACGTCAGCTCAGATAAAAACACTGGTTTTAATCTGATGCACTGTTTTTTTGAATATTATGTCTATGCTTTGATTTCTTTTTTGCTGATCAGATATGCCATCCCCATCAGTGCCAATAGTCCCATTATAGCCATTAAAGCGTCTTGTCCCATGTCCTGGGCACCCGTTTTGGGATTGTCAGATTTTGTGTATTTTGCATAATATGGTTCAAGATACAAAGAAGATGCACTAAGATCTACATCGCCGTAAGCAGGACTGATGTAGACGCCATCACCAGCATAGATTGCTAACGGATTAACACCGCCGACAGCAGTTAAATCCAGGATACCATCTCGGATTACAACCCAGCTGTCTGCATGTAATGCATTAGCCATACCTGTTTCGGTGGTCGATTTAACCGTTGTGTATCCGCCTTTGACAATGATATCATCGCCAGCTCCAATACCCATGCTTCGACCGCTGATTGATTCGGTAATGACATCGACATCGCCGCCGTTGATCATAACGTCATTGTCAGCCCAAAGTCCCCAGGCTCCACCGGTTCCTGTGTTGATTGCAGTTGCATCAACCCAACCATCATTAATAATTAAATCGCCGTTTACAACATCAACGGCTGCAACGTCGCCCATGTCACTCATGGCGAACAGTTCATAATCGCCATCATTAAGCACGAGATCGCCATCTGTTACACGAATCGCTCTTGTTGAACCAATAGCCATTATTTCGCCAGGTCCACCCATTGTCAAGTCTCCAACGACTTCAATGGCACTGCCGGTATCGTTTGCAATGATGTTTGTTCCGTTTATAATCATGGAGAAATTACTTCCCATATCGGCTGCAACAAGCTGTTTTCCAATAAAGTTGTTCAGTGTCAAGGCATTCGTGACTGCATCGTAAGAGTAGTCTGCACCGACAGTGTTAAGAAGCACATCAATGAATGTCACCGCGTCTCTCCATAAACCTAATGCTGGAACTGCTTTGACTTCAATGGTTCCGACATCAGCTGCCTGTGTTTCAACCACTGGCTCATCCACAACAGGTACTTGCGCAACCGGAACTTCTGCTGCTTCAACCACTGGCTCTTCCACTGCAGCCGATTCTTCTTCGACTACCGCTTCTTCAGCTACTGGTTCTTCGACGACGGGTTCTTCAACCGCAGTATTTAGCACCTCATCAACTGGGGCACCCTCAACTTCTAATACCACCAGGGTTGGTTCTTCCACCACTTCTTCGGCAAATGCTGACGCAGGTACAAGCATCAACACCATTACCACAACCAGCAACAAAGCCATCAATTTCGACATTTTTTTCACTTCACTATTCCTCCTTTCAAGAGAATTGTTTCTGTGTACATCACACTCCGATTAGCGTAAAATTACACAGTAATAGATTACATTACTCTTTTTACCCGCTTTTTTTATAAATAACATAATTATTTTGAAAAATAAAATTATTTAAAATCTTTTTTTATTAGCGATTTGCCTTCTGTCCTCGATCATTTTGGTGATAACCAAAGATAAACATGCAACTTCTTTCTCAATGCGCATCCGATAATTATAATTAAACAGCTCTGGCATCAAATATTTTTGAATTCCTGAGCTGTTTCTCCAGGTCTTACATGAAAAGAGATGCCCTCTGGTTTTGCCGACCACCGCGATCCCTCTTTTTTTTGAAAACTCCGATAACGTCTTTTCAAAGTTCTCCAAAAAAAACGCCGGCTGTCCCAAGATCACTGGCATGACACACAAAAACCACCCCTTTTTTAAATCCGACTCCAGCCAATAGATATTGAATTTCACGGGATAGTCCTGATAGACTACCACCATATCACCCAGACTTTTAGCTGCCCGGCCAATCTTCTCGCAAAAATAGTCTCTGATGGGTGACTTAAATTCAGCCATTTTACCATATAATAAGGGGTTTGTTATTTCACCGAGGATCAACAAATACAAATCGCCAAAGGGAAGCTGTTCATCCCTGACGCTACAAAACCCATCAATCAGTGCTTCCAGTTCTTCTTTACAAAGACAAGCTGGTGACTCAGTCAAATCAAGAGGTATTTCCTGAGTAATCAAGTCTTTAAAATAAACCCAGGCTGTTTGTGGTTTCTGATCCACCATCACAATCACCTCTTCCCGTTCGTAAACTGGAACTTCTTCCCATTGGTCGGCTCGTAATAAGTCTGCTTTCGTCACCTCCAAGAGCATTCCTGGAACAAATCCCGATCCGGGGGCGAGATGATAAAAACCGTCGATATCACCTTTTATACAGAATCCTTCTAGCACGCCGTGTCTTTTATTAAGCACTCTGCCAAATATTTTTTGTTGTATCAGTTCATTTTTTAGGGTTCCATATGAAAAAAGATAGCTCATTTTAACGCTCCTGTCGAACAATTTTCTTTTTATTATAGCACTTATCCGATCTTAACAAAAAGGCGAACATTCTATTAAAATGCCCGCCTTTTGCTTTTATATTTATTTAAACTAATAAGGTCGATCAACCCAAAACATCAGCGGACTCTAACTAAAGCGTAGCACCAATAACGGCGTCTAATTCAATTTCCACCAGCTGAGTGGGCCGGTTTAAGCCCGATGTCCCCACCACGGTGCATAAGGGGCGAATATCCTTGAAAAATTCAGAATAGGCCCGGACAATCTCACCGCAATGACCCATATCGGTGGCGTAAACCTTCACCTTTACCACCTCACTGGCTTTAGAACCAGCTTTATCCATTAATTTGAGCAATTTTTCCAGCACATATTTGGTCTGAGCATAGGGATCACCTTCACCGTAGACGGTGCCGTCCGGCTGCACCGAAGTGGTACCGCCCACATAAACAAAGGGTCCCACTTTTACAATTCGACTGTAGCCCGCCTTATCTTCCAGCGGCGCTCCTGATGAATAATTGGTTCGTTTTAACTCCATAATTTTCTCCTTATATTTTAGTTTTGAATCGGTTATAACGTAGTTCACTTAAATCGATCGATGGTTCTTTATCCACCACCATTTCTGACAAGAGGGTTCCCACCATCGGCGAAATGCCAAAGCCATGGCCGGTAAAGGCGCAGGCCAGAATTAAACCCGGTACCTCTTCGACAAAGCTGATCACCGGCACATGGTCGGCGCATTCGTCAATCCAGCCGGCCCAGGTTCGGACAATTTTGGCTTCTGATAAGATCGGGAAATAGTTCATAATGCCCCGACAAATACAGGAAGCCGTCCGACTGTTGTTAACCGGCACGTCGAAGTCTGAGGTATAAGCATCCATCCCCGAAGTTCCCCCAAAAACGAAGGACCCATGAGTGCTTTGGTGACCGTAAAAATCAGCTTCGGCGGTACCCAGCATCTGCTCAAACATTTTCACCTGAGGCTCGGTCACCAGGGCTTCGAGTAGCACCCGATTCATCGGAATATCGATGCCAATGGTATTGGCAATGGCGCGGCTCTCATAACCCGCAGCCAGAATAATCTGCGGGGCCTCATAGACATTGTCTGCGGTAATTACCTGTCGGGCTACGCCCTTTATTTTGCGGATTTCAACCACGTTTTCACCGGTAATAAAACGCACGCCCAGTCTTCTGGCGTTTTTATAATAGGCCAGGGTTGTCAACATCGGGTTGGCGTGGCCATCGGTATCACACCAGCTGGCGCCAATCACCTCATCGGACAAGTAGGGGCAGATATCCCGAACCTCCTTGGCGTCAATCATCCTGACATCCAGCCCCTTGGCCACCGCCCGCTCGGTCAGACCTTCTAAAATTTTGATATGGCCGGCGGTTTTGGCTAACCGCAGATTACCTTTTTTATAATACTCAACATCCATTCCCAGTTCTTCGGAAAGAGTCGGCCAGAGGTTTTTCACCGCCTTGATGGCCAGCGGCAATTCCCGGGGATCGCGACCCGACTGACGAACGCCACCGCCGTTTCGGCTGGAACCCCCTTCGCCAATCTGGGCTTTTTCCAGTACTGTTACCGACACACCTTTTTGAGCCAGGTAATAGGCGGTTGCACAACCAATCACGCCACCGCCGATAATTAAGACATCCGAACAATTAGACATGCCCGCCACCTCCTGTCAGCACTTCATTTTCCAGTCCTTCATTTCCCAGTACCCGCATTTCCACCGGTCTGACCGGGGCCCGGGAAACGGCACTTTCCAGTTCCGCCGGGGCAATCCCCAATTCGCGGGCCACGATATTTTTAACCAGCTTGCCACAGGTTTGCCCCTGACATAAGCCCATGCCAGTTCTTAGATAGCGTCTGATTTCGGTTAAGGTTAGCATCCCATCGTGGACGGCTTGCCTGATTTCTCCTTTGGTTACCTCTTCACAACGGCAAATAATCATCTCGTCATCTGCTTGCGGGAGGAACTCACCCAAATCGATTGAACGATCCATTATTTTTTTCATTAAAATCACCCTATTGCCTTATAAAATCGGGCCTTCATGGCCATCTCAGCCGGCACCTTCATGGTCAAAAGACTGGTGTGATCCATGACTTTGGCACTTTTTATGCCGACAATCTCAGCTTGGCAGACTTCGGTGCCGCTGCGATCCAGGGCTTTACCAATTGCCCCTTTTTCCGGCAGGGGCAAAAATTCATAGGGAATGGTAATGGCCGCATAGCCCGGTTCGCTGTGATCATCCACTAAAAAGATGGCCTGACCCGAACAGGCCGCCACACACATCCCACAGCCGGTACAAGCCAACTGCGTATCAACAACCGGAAGGGCCGTGATGTTTGCGCCAATCTTAATGCAGCCTTTCACGCAAGCATCCTGACAGGGATTACAAGGAATATTCTGGGTACATTCAATCACCGGATGAATACCCTTGATTTCTGTTTTCACCCCGGGATAGGCCCCCATCTCTTGCTCCTCCAAATACCCTTTTTGAAGCAGCGATTGGGATAATAACAGCCCTTCTTCGGTTAGAGTCAAATCTTTTTTGCCTTTGTTTTCCGGCCCGAACATGCCCTGCCGTAAAGCATCTAAGGCCTTTTCGCCGGTTTTGTGCCGATCTTTGAAATCTTCATTTGACAGGTAGCCCAGGGCATTGGCGGCCGCCGCCCCGGCAATACGTCCTTCAATCATGGCCGAGCTGGCCTCTTCAATGCCGGATACATCCCCGACGGCAAAAATACCTTTGATGGTAGTTTCGCCCCGCTCATCGATCACCGGAACAGTGCCACCCCGTTTAGGATCCTCAATCATCGCACATCCGGCTACCTTTAAGAGTTGGGACATCGGTGATAATCCCACTGCCAGACAAATGGTATCCACCTCAAAATGTTTTTCTGAGCCGGGAATCAGCTGCCAGTTTTCATCAACGGCACCAATGATGACCCCTTCCACCTTGTCGTCACCTTCGGCTTTAACAATGGTGTGGGAAAGATAAAAGTTCACCCCGCAGCGGGCGACCTTGGCGGCATGAACGCCGTAGCCACCGACCTGTTTGGCCGCATCCACTAGCGCCACCACCTCACAACCGGCCTGCAGCAGTTGAAAGCTGACCACCAGACCGACATTGCCCGAGCCCAGCATCAGTACTTTTTCACCAGGCTTAACCCCATGCAAATTCATCATCGTCTGAGCGGCTCCGGCCCCAATCACCCCCGGCAGGGTCCAACCGGGAAAGGTGACCATGTTTTCCGAAGCACCGGTGGCCACAATCAGGGCATCACCCTTGTAATGCTCGATCGCATCGCCCACCATCACGGTAACTTCTTTGCCTTCATAAATTCCAATTACGGTTGCGTCCAGGACTACCGCAACACCCGTTTCTTCAGCTTCTGCCAACAGCTCCTGGCCAATTTTATAGCCTCTTACCTTGGCCTTATGTTCTTTTGAGCCAAAAAATTTATGTATTTGTTTAAACAGCTGTCCGCCGGGTTTGGCATTTTCATCAAAGACCACCACTTTAAGACCGCTTTTTGCGGCTTCAATGGCAGCACTCAAACCCGCTGGACCGCCGCCGATTACGATCAGTTCTACTCGTTTCATTTTGCTCTTCTCCTAGTTGGATTCTTTTGCGGTCACACCATCTTGAGTTTGTACCTTCATTCCGGCAGATAACGGGGTGACACAGGTTCTCACATTGGGCTTTCCATCCACCATCATCACACAGTCGGTACACCGGCCGATGGCACAGAAGATCCCCCGGGGCTTTCCATATTTCTGGGTATGCCGATGGGTCATCACCCCGGCCGCCCGCAATGCGGCGGCAATCGGTTCCCCGGCATAACCTTCTAAGGGTTTGCCATCAAACTCAAAGATGACCTTCTCTCCTTTTGCTATTTTCCCCAATATGGGATGCTCTTCAATACGCACGTTCTTGCCTCCTGTTTTCAACTCTTATAGACCGTTATCAGCGGAAAAACCAAATCCTTTGCCAATCACCAGATCACTGCCCACCAGGGGGATTCCGGTCATCGCACAAGCTTCCAGAGTCAAGGCCCGAAGGTCTTCCCGTTCGAGATTTTTAAGCTTGGTTTTGCCCGCGGATTTGGCCAGCAGCACCGCTTCGGCGGTAATCGCTTTAATATAATTGGCCACCCGCTCAGCGGCTTCATCAACATCCAGATTCTGGCGCAGTTCGGGGTCCTGGGTACCAATGCCAAAGGCACATTTTCCGGTCTGACAGTTCATGCAAACCCGACAGCCCATCGCTACCATGGCGGCGGTCCCAATCGCCACTGCATCGGCACCAATGGCCAATGCCTTGGCGAGATCAGCGCCATTGGTAATCCCGCCGGAGACAATCAGGCTCATTTCTTCCTTGACACCCATTTCTTCCAGAGTTCTGACCGCCGCAACCAGAGCGGGCATCGTTGGGATGCCCAGGTGATCGGTCGCCATCACTGGGGCAGCACCGGTTCCGGCACTGCAGCCATCCAAAATAATGCCGTCAAAGCCCAGCTTGATGGCGATTTTTATATCATCTCGCACCCGGCCAGCCGCTATTTTGCAAAAAATCGGGGTTTCCCAATCGGTCATTTCCCGGAGTTGCTGCATTTTAACCACCATATCATCGGCCCCAAAGGCATCCCCAGCCCGAGGATGGGAATGAAGATCAATCCCAATCGGAATTTTTCTGACCTCAGCAATTTCTTCACTGATTTTTTCACCCATTAAATGACCAGACAGTCCTGGTTTGGCACCAATGCCATAAAGCACTTCCAGCATATCGGCCACTTCCATATTTCGACGGGTAAAGCCCATCCGACTGGCTAGAATCTGAACCGACTGACGGTAAGAATTTTCCAGTTCTTCGGGTAAAATGCCACCTTCGCCATTGCTGATCACCGTTCCCACGAGCTTGGTGGCCTTGGCCAGAGCGATTTTGGCTTCTTTGCTGAGCGCCCCATAAGACATCCCGGCAATCATCACCGGGGTTTCGATAATGAGTGGTTTTTTAGCAAATCGGGCCCCCAGTACAGTTCGGGTTTCGCAATCTTCCCGATAGGTATCGATGGGCATCCGGGTCAGCTGCGAGGGCAAAATCATCAGATCATCAAATTTCGGCATCGGTCGGGGTGAACCGCAACCGCGGATCCGATATTTTCCATTGGTGGCCTTGTAGTCAATTTCTGATAGGGTCTCCTTATTCCAGGTTGCCTTTGGAGCATTATGGATGGTTACTTGTTTTTTATCTGCCATGATCCTTAACCTCTCTTTACGAAATATTTTTTGGCCAGCTCCGGTTTTAAATCCGGTTTAAATAACGCGTACTCGTGTCTGCCACTGAGCACCGGCCGGATCACGTGAAAATCTTTTCCATCGGCGGCAATCTCATATTGGCTAAATAAATGATCCAGCTTTTCTGTTTCGGCGGCGGTAATGGTGTCGTAAAAAACATTCCCGCCCATTTTCGATTCCGCTTCAGGATCGCGGGTGAAGATCTTTCCGGAATACATCGATTCGCCGCATTCTTTGCCCAGCGCCCCCAGAATGATCAGGTCACCGCCCATGGCCATCACCCCGGCCCATCTTCCGGCTGAGCCGCAGACGATGATGTTACCGCCCTTCATGCCATAGCCTACCCGGCTGCCGGTATTGCCATAAATGACAATCGTACCGCCATTGATGTAGGCCCCAATATTGCAACCGGTGTTTTTTTCAACAATCAATTCGCCGGACATCATGTCATCCCCGGCATACCAGCCGACATTACCCTTAATCCGGAGGGTCGGTCCTTCTAAAAAACTACCAGTATACAACCCGGTGCTGTCTTCGATGGTTACCTGGCAGTCGCCTGATAAACCGGCGCAGATATTGTGCATCGAATTGACATTTTTTAGTACCAGTTCATTGCTTTCTTTAAGTTTATCCTTAATCAGAACATTGACTTTTTCATTTTCTACCTTGGCCAGATCTAAATATTCCATACGCGCACCTCCCCCGGTTCCATTTCTTCGGCAAAGAGATCCTCACTCACCGCTGAAAATTCGATCTGTTCGGAACCTAGCATAATATAATCGTCGGATTCCACCAGCAGCAGGGGCTTAATTCCCAGCTTGTCTTTAACAAAACCAATCTGACTTTCGGTGGCTGCGATAATACAGTAAATCCCATCTAATTGATCCGCCGCGTCATTTAAAGCCGCTTCCAGATTACCGCCGTTAATGCTCATGGCATAGGCAATCAGATGACTGGCCGCTTCGGAATCATTCATGGTTTTAAATTTAACACCCTTTGATTCCAGAAACCGCCGCATTTTAAAATAATTGGTAAACTGACCATTATGGACTAGCGCCAGCTCCGGATAAAAAGGGGACACAAAGGGATGCGCCGCATTGATATCTTCCACACTTTCGGTGGCCATGCGCACATGGCCAATGCCGTGGCGACAATTCTGCATTTCGATCTGATGTTTGTCGCGCAGGTTCTTTAAATGCCCGCCTTCCTTGTAAACCTTAATGCCATCACCCAGCGAATGAACGGCTAAACCCTCAACCCCATTAATGGCAAAATGCAGGGGTTTTAGTTTGTCATCATCCATTTCCAGAAGATACTCTGCCATGGGAATACTCTCTCCAGCGGAAATCAATCGTTCATTTTTAATTTTTCCATAGTTTCCAATCAGATCCCGAATTTCTCCAATCCGTTCTTCCTTATTCATCGATATTCGTAAGGTAACCTGCTCATCTTTCGGGAAAATGGCAATCCCACTGGCATCCGGGCCCCGATGCTGAATCAAACCCAGCATTCCCAATAGATTCGATGAAATGTCTATTGGTTGTTTACTAATAATTCCCGCTATTCCACACATTGTTTTTCTCCTTTTTATCACGCTCCAACGGTCGTGAGTTTTGCTGCTTTTTCCGATGTCCTTTAAATATGGTAAGAGTAGGTGTCCCACTCCCAGTCGGTGACATATTTTTTATATTCTTCAATTTCTTTTCGTTTAAGCGAGGTAAAAACATCCACCAGCTCTTTTCCCACGTGTTCGGTTAACCAGCTGTCTTCGTCCAGCGCCTTTAACGCCGCAAATAAGCTGTTGGGCACCTTATCCTGCTGTTTTTTTACATCATGATAGAGGTCGGTGGTAACCACTTCTGGCGGCTCAATCTTATTTTTTATCCCATCCAGCCCGGCAGCCAAAATCGCACCTAGGGCCAGATACGAATTAGCAGCGGCTGATCCGGCGCGGATTTCCATTCGGGTGGCCTTGCCCCGTTCCTGGGGGACCCGGATATAGGTCGTTCGATTGTCATATCCCCAGCCGATGTAAATGGGGGCAAAGGAATCCGGCTGATACCGCTTATAGCAATTGACCGTTGGCGCCAGAAAGGGGGTGAGGCCTTTGGCATGCTTAATGACGCCGCCAATAAAGTATCTTAGAATATCGGCCAGATCATTCTCTTTGGTTACATCATGACAGATATTGTCCGCAGTTTTTATATCATTAAATGAAATGTGGAAATGACAACCGCTTCCGCCTGAGGCATTTTTGGGTTTTCCCATAAAGGTCATCATCAGGTTATTGGTTTCGGCAATATCCTTGCTCAGTGCTTTAAACAAGGAGCTTTCATCGGCTGCCCGAACGATTTTTGAATGCTTCCAGTTATATTCAAACTGTCCTGGAAAATACTCATGGTTCATATATAGCACATTAAAACCCATGGTCTGAAAGGTATTGGTCAGCTTGTACAAAAATCGTTTAGGATCAATCCGTCGGTTCGCCGTATAACAGGTACAGGGCTGTTTGGAATAAGGTTCCAGGGTTCCATCTTCCATTTTATTGTAGATATAAAACTCCAACTCACTGGCAGCAATCGGATCGAGTCCCAATTTGTGGTATTCCTGAACCATTTTTTTTAAAAACTCCCGGGGGGCCTGCAACATCGGTTCTTCCATGTAGTAAAGCTCCCCCAATACCAGTGCTGTTTTATCACAATGGGGCAGAATTACAAAGGTTGAGGGGTCACCGATGACCTTCATATCATCGTTTGTTTCTGAAAAGTACTCGGAACTAACAATGTCGTTATTAAAAGCCATTGCCAGGCTGACCGTACAAAAAGCGATACCGTCACCAAAGATTTCATCCACCATCGAAACCGGCATCAGCTTTCCCCGGTTTACTCCCAGAATATCGGTGTATTCCAGGCGAATCATCTCGACGTTGTTTTCTTTGATTTTTTGTTTAATTTCATCGATGGATTGTTTCTCCATCCCCGTATATAAATCTTTTTGCATATTCGTTTACCTCCACGGTTTACTTGGCTGGTTCAGCCACGACTTTTTTGTTTTCTTTTTCAAACTCAATGGCGTTGTTATTGATAAGATCAATGCTCACCGGCTGGAAGGGTTTGACCTTCATCACCCCGACAACCCATACCAGTGAATAGGCGACCAGCACTGCAAAGAGTACGCCAAATACCTGGTAAATCGCGAGTTTAGATGCGGGATCGGAACTGATATTCCAAACCATATAGATATTTCCTAAAATACCAACAATCTGCGGAATTCCAAATAAAATCAATTTTTTATTTCGCTCCATATCCGGATATCTTTTACGCAAGACCAGCACGTTGATGTGGGTTAAAACATAAGACAGTAACCAGAAGCATGATGCTGCCAAAATCATATTCGTTAGGGTGCTGGATTGGGTAAAGCCGGTGACCACAATGGCAAAGTCCGCAATAACCATTAAAAGTAGCCCTGCTACCGGCACATTTTTTTTGTTAACTTTTTTAAAGATTGCTGGCATCATGCCCTCTTCTGACATCCCAAAGACAATTCTTGCCGAGCTTGCCAATACCGTATTTAAGGTACTGATTCCAGCTAACAGGGTTACAATCCCCATCCAAACCTTACCGACATTTCCCAGTAGCGCTTCGGCAAAAACCATGTGGGGCAAAGGACTAGAAGCAAGTACTTCCAAACTGACATAATTGGTCATCCCAACACCTAACACCGCTTGGACCACAAATAATAAGACTAACGCCAGAATCATTGATAAAAACACATCCCGTTTGGGATTTTTTAATTCTTTTGCTACCGGGATAATAAACTCAACCCCGATAAAGAGCCAGAAAGCTACCGCTGATAAACCCATGATCCCACCAATGCCAGTGATAGCCGGTGCAGTTTGCTGTGCTGCGGTAAGAACGGTTCCGGTTCCCAGTTTAAAAAAGCTGATAATACCCATCCCAATCAATGAACCAATTAACAGTGTAACCACAAGGTTTTGCACCTTTGAGAACAAATCCACGCCGAAAAGATTAACCACTGCGATGATACCAAGAACCAGGACACTGATGATCACTGCCGGAATCTGGGGGAAAAATTCATTTAAGACCAATCCACACATGGCAATTTCAACTGATGATGCAAAAACCATGGTGATCACATAAGCAGAAATATTTGAAATCATCGAGGCTACTGGTCCAAGACCAACCAGGGAATACTGTCCCACTCCGCCGTCAACATTTGGCATTAATGAATGGAGTTCTGAAAACGAGATCGCCACAAATGCATTTAAGATTACCACAACAACCAGAGGAATAATGAAAGCCGTTCCGGCCTGTCCCATTCCGACCCCTAATGACAATAGACAACTTGTGGCTACAATGAGACCCACACATACTGCAACCGCACTACCTAATCCTAATTTTCCTTTTTCGTTCATAATGAGCTTCTCCTTATCTTTTTTTGGCGCTGATTCAACTCAGACATCCATAACATCTTTCGCAAAGTCATATCATCCCAGGGACTTTCGTGATCTTTGGTAGTGCGCCTTTGCAGCTCCAAACATGCTTGAAATTGGTTCCTCCTTTACGAAAAAAAGACGCCACATCGGTTTATTGATGTGACGTCTTTGTCATCCTTTTGGTGAGCTCATTATATATTAACGCTAATTTTATGTCAATATATTATTTTTATCTATATATTGTCATTAAATTGTCATTTTAAATCGATCATTCGTTGTAACTGTTCTTTTATCCACGCTTCATTTTTCGAAATCAGCGGAATATGATTCCATATTTCTTTTAAATAATTAAAGTAACCACCCACCACGGTTAATTCTTTACAATACATTCGGCGATCGTAAAACTCTGAATTCCAGGCGATGACAATGCTGTTTTCCTGAACCACGATGGCCGTATTATCGACATTGAGATTCAGATCGCAAAAGGATGTCAGAACCAGGGTATAACTCTCGGTTATTCTAAACTTTTTAATATATTCTAATTGCTCTCTAAAAAAAGCATTCGATACCCGTGCTTCTTTTCCGATAACCTGAGACAAATCATAGTCGATGATGTATTCCTGTTGCAGGGCATTTTCAATCGCGTCCAGATCATAAATCTGACGATAATTAAATTGATCTCGTAATTCTTTTCGTTTTCGATTTGCCTTCAGGCAGATTGCCATTTTGTCACCACTCACCTTATTTTCCACCAAAATCCGTTCCAGCAGATTCAGGGGCATATTCCGAAAGGTTGGCAAGTGGTTGATCATATAGGTCAGCTGATTGGGCTTAAAATTCTCTTCCATGAGTTCCACCATTTTCATGGCATCAGACAATTCCAGCGTAAAGATAAGCTGCCTGGATTTTTGGGCAATGGACGCCACCATTTTATGATAAAAATCGACGCTGATCGGATCGCGATGAATCATCGTCAGATTTTCACTATTTCCTTCTGCCAGACACATCCCCACCATGGCGATGTGATGATCAACGGCATAGATACTCTTTTTGTAAAACTCCTTGATATCTTTCTGGAAGTAAAGTACCTCCACCTCTTTTTTTAAATAGATGGGCAGCCAACGGAGAATCACCACATAGGGTTTATACTGATCAGTCATTTTGTCGATAATCACAACCTTATGACCCGCTCGAATCGCTCGCTCGATACTACTAACCATCTCCCGGACCGAGTCTGTACCGAGAATATCCCATTGAACATCGCCAAAATCACCCACATAAATGGTCTGACCTGGTGGCAGCACAGCAACCTCATTCCAAAAAATCTTCACTGCCCGTTTCCATCCCGGGTATCCGGAATAAACTTCCACCGACACCTCTGGTTGGTCACGGTCCACCACTTCTCTTTTTACGATTATTTCCCCGGCATCATCCGTCATCCAGATACTGAGCATTTCAATTAATTCCTGATCTGTTTTGTCCTCTGTTTCTAATTGATCGTTGGTAAGCAGGGCCACAATTCTCTGTTTCTGAAGTGCATACGCATCACTAAGAAAATAAGCCGCCATCCGTTTACTATATTTTGATCGAACCTTTAATTTTCGCTGGCCGCTTCGCCATTTGCTCACCGCCGTGGTGTCTGTTCCAATGGCCAAGGCCAACTCTTTTCCACTGATTCCCAACATATCCATTAAATAACTAATTCTCGTATTTACCGGTGCCATACAACCTCTTTTCCAAGACCCTTTGCTTTTTTCCTAAATATTGCTTAAATATAGTAAGAGGATACCATAAAATTTCATTTTATGGTATCCCCACTGGCCTGAAAAAGGTATTTTTCACCTCAATATCTAGTATAGTTCGACTCTTCGATCCTGAAACACCGTCATATTTTTTCTGGCTTGCTCCAGTTGTGCCAGCTCCACGTCCGCCATAATCATCTTTTCTTCGGGATCTGCTCCGGCATCGGCCAGCGGCTCTCCCAACGGGTCAATAATCATCGAGTTCCCGGCGTTTCGGATATCCTTAACAGCTTCGCCGCAGCCGTTAACCGCCACCACAAAGATCTGATTCTCGATCGCTCTGGCCTGGTTTAAAACCCGCCAGTGACCTACCCGAGGTAATGGCCATTCGGCCGGGACAAAAAGAATCTTAGTTCCAGCCAAAGCCTGCTTTCGGGACCACTCGGGAAAGCGGATTTCGTAGCAAATAATAATACCACAGGGAACCCCATCAAGGGCAAAGGTAACCAATTGATCTCCAGCGGAAAACCGCTTATTTTCGTCGGCAAAACTAAACAGATGGGCTTTGTCATAGTCAGCAATAATGTGTCCCTGCCGGTCGGCCACGTAACAGGTATTAAAGTAATCTTCACCTTTTTTTGTTGCCACCGAACCACCGACAATATTTAGCCTAAGCTCCCCGGCCAGTCTTTCCAGAAAAGCTTTGGCCCGCCTTCCATCGACATCGGCCAGCCGCGGTTCCAGATCGGTGGTGATAAATCCGCCGCTCCACATCTCCGGTAGCACCGCCACATCAGCCCCGGCCGCAGCCGCTTTTCGAAGCCAGACCTCAGCGCTTTTATAATTCTGTTCGACTTGTTTTAATGCCACCTTCATTTGAATTGCACATATTTTCATTAATGTTTCCTCTCACTTTTCATCTACATCAAGGGTGCCATAATTCTTAGCACCGACTGTCCCACCTTTTTCATAAACGAGGTTTTTTCCCAATCATAATAGCACACTTCCCGACTTACCTTGATGCAATCCAGCAGATCGGCTTTGATATCCAGCACCGTTTTTGAGCCGGAAACCCAGGTACCGCACTCGTAATTCCAGGTCAGACTGCGATAATCCATGTTGATGGAACCGACAATGGCAACCTGATCATCGGTTACCAAAACCTTACCATGAACAAAGCCCGGTGCATATTCATAAATCCGGACCCCCTCTGCCAGCAGATCACCGTAAAAAGCTCGGGTAGTGGCATAAACCAGCTTCTTATCGGGAATGCCCGGGGTGATAATCCGCACATCGACCCCGCTTCGAGCTGCCAGCAAAATGCAATTTGTGAGATCGGTATCCAGAATCAGATAGGGCGTCGTCAGATAAAGATAATCTTTGGCGTTGGCAAAAACGGTCATATAGGTATTGACCGCCGGATTTCTGGGATTCATCGGCCCATCGCAAAATGGCATCACCAATTCATCCCCTGTTACCAGTGCGGCAGTCCCCTTATAGGCGTCCAGTTCGGTGACCGCCCCGGTGGCATAATCCCACATGTTAATAAACATGGTGGTGAGACTAAAAACCGCGTCCCCTTCCAGACGCAGAGCCATGTCTTTCCAATGGCCAAACCGCACCTTTTCGTTAATGTATTCATCCCCAATGTTGATCCCGCCGGTAATCGCTACCCTGCCGTCCACAACCGTAATTTTGCGATGATCCCGGAAGCTGATAAATTTAAACAGCGACGGGGATAGGGGATTATAAGGAATACTTTTAATGTGATGTGCGGCACAGTTATTATAAAAATCTTTGGGCAGGGTCGACAGACTGCCCATTTCATCAACCATCATCCGGATTTCTACCCCGGCATCCGCTTTTTCATAGAGGACTGCCATCAGCTCGTCATACATTTTCCCACCAGTGACAATAAAATACTCAAGAAAAATGAATTTCTCGGCGGTTTTGATGGCTGCCAGGTTGGCCCGGTGCATCTCCTCTCCCAGTTTCAGATACTCGGTTTTGGTGTTTTTCCAAACCGGCAGATCACTAAGCCGATGGACCAGCTCCACTTGTTTTTTAAGCCCCTTATCGTCAATGGATTCTAAAACCGCCTGGTTCTGTTTTAGTTTTAAAAAGGTGCGCAAGTTGATTTCATCCCATCGTTTTTTTGATTTCCCGGGCACCCGCTGCCGTCCCCAGATAAAATAAAGCACAATTCCCACCACCGGGACAACCAGCACAAAAATAATCCAGGAAATTTTATAAGCCGCTGTTTTTTTACGATACACGATATTCAGCACCACAAAAATAGCCAACCCCTCAAATAACCAATAGCCATACACCGCATCTTCCGAAAACTCCAGAATGATCAATCCGATGATGGTCAATTGCAAAACGATTAAAACCACATTGACTAAAAACCTGAACATACTTTGAAAATGCTCCGACGAACTTCTCATTACTACCTCTTTTTCATATTCTTTTTTTAAATTATATGCCATGTTTGCGCCAGTTACAACCGCTTGTCACATTATTTAGGTCTGTTTTTTAATTGCATTCGTCCCGAAGGACGACTCACCGGTCATAAAATTCGTATTTTACTTTGCTCTATTTTTGTACATATTTAAGATAGACTCCTCTAAGTCGTTAAAAGCACTGTAAAATATAGAACCATTGGTATTTTTGAGGGTGGTCTGGAAATGACTCTGCTCATATTGGTGGGCTTCCTTGAACTGAAAACGATATTATAGTAAATATAATTATTATTACAAAAGTATTGACAAAACTAATATTGAATATTAAACTTGGTTATAATTCAACAATTAAAGGAGGACAAGTATGACAGCTCATTTAACTCAGAAAGAAAACTTTTTGCGGGTCGCCCGAGGCGAGATGCCGGAATACGTGCCGGTATCATCATTTTTTGGCCCTGACGCGCCCCTGCTCACCATGGCAGACCCCTGTATTCTCGGTAGCTTTAGAGGACCTGGTGGGGGTGTTGATCCCTGGGGTGTGACCTTTGTCACTGGTGAAGAAATAAACTTTGCTGCCCTACCCAAACCCAACGATTTTATCTTGACCGATATAACAAAATGGCGCGATGTGATCAAAGCCCCTGACTACAGCGGATTTGACTGGGAAGCCGCCGCTAAGGCAGACCGCCAGAAGTACGTAAAAGACCCCGACCAGACAGCCTTTGTCCTCAGCGGCTATGCCGATTTATTCCAACAGTTTATTGGCTTTATGGGCTTCACTGAAGGACTTTGTGCTATTTATGAAGAACAGGAAGAGGTTGAAGCACTGCTGGACTACATGCTGGAACACTCCCTTTATATCACCAAAAACCTGCTGCATTATTATAAGCCAGAAGGTTATTACCTGCTGGATGATACGGCTTCAAAACTTAATCCCTTCATTTCTCCCAAACTATTTGAAGAAATCTTTGTGCCCCGTTATAAAAAATGCCTGGATCTGGTCAGGGACGATAACGTTCCGATTTTTTACCATAACTGCGGCCGTTGTGAAGATCTGATGCCATCCATGATCGATATTGGTGTAAACGTTTGGGATCCCGCCCAGATTGAGAATGACCTGCTTGGCATGAAACAGCAATACGGTCCAAAACTTGCCATCAACGGCGGTTTTGAATTCAGAATGCCCAGCACCTGGCCTGTGGTTGATGAAGAAGAAGTCCGGGAAACGGTTCGCGATACTTATAACCGACTTGCACCCAACGGCGGTTTTATTTTTAATGGCATGATTACCTCCCTGGATTATTTTGATCCAAAGGTTCAAGAAGTCAATGGCTGGATTGCCGATGAAGCCAGAAAACTAAGCAAGACGGTTTATAACTAATATGAAAATCATTATCTTAGGCGGATTTCTGGGTTCCGGAAAAACCAGTGTGGTCCTCCAACTTGCCAAACACTTTATCAGCAAGTGCTCTAACGATTCAACCAAGGTCGTCATCCTGGAAAATGAGATTGGGGACGTCAGTGTGGATGATAAATTGCTGCAAAATAGCGGCTATGAGGTGGCCAATCTGTTCTCAGGATGTGTCTGCTGTACCATGTCCGGCGAATTGGCGCTCAGCTTACATCGTATCATCCAGGATATAAGCCCCGAACTGATTATTATGGAAGCCTCCGGGGTGGCCTATCCCCACAATATTGTAAAGACCATTAATCAATCCCTGCCGGATCTTGATTGCAGCATCACCTGCGTCACTGACGCCAAGCGCTGGAAACGGCTACTTCGACCCATGGAAATGCTGCTGGAGGGTCAACTGGCTGCGGCGGATATCATTCTGATCAACAAGATTGATCAGGTCGATCAACAGACCCTATTAGACGTGGAAGACTCGATTAAAGCGTTTAACGGCCTGGCGAAATTCTTCAAAATCAGTGCCGCCCAGACAATATCACCTCTTGTTTTTGAAGCCATGCTGAACATGGAAGCAGAAAGGATAAATTGATGAACAACGAACAAACCCACAACCATGACGAAAACTGTGAATGCGGATGTCATAATGAACACCATCATCACGATGAGCACCATCACAGTGAATACCATCATAATGAACACCCCCGTATCAATCCTGCCGAGCAACAGTCGTTTGTCACCATCAAAACCCACGACACCAGTCTTGTGGGCTCGTTCCAATTTGGTCTTGACGTATCCTTTGACGAAGCGGAAACCATTCTCGACGCTTTACTCAAACAGGTAGCCCGTGAAGTGGTGGCTCTGGAGGGGATCATTGGTCATATTAAAGCCTTTCTCCGTTCGGAAGCCAGCAGTTGTATGATCTCCATTACCGAAGATGAATCCGATAAGCATTATTCAAGGGCTACCAAATGTCATGTCGAAGGGGTCGTAATTGTCTTTGGTATTCTTCCTCTGCAACTTGAAACGATTCTTAAAAACGCTTTTGGCAGGTATCTCGGTTAAGCTTCTTTAACAAAATAAAAATAGAAGCAGAACAAAATAAAATCAACGTAAAAAATCAGTTACGGCACATTATCCATGATGCCCTAACTGATTTTATTAGGTTCTATTTCAAATTCTTATAATAAAAAATGGCCAACTGGGTTCGGTCCCGGAGATTCAGCTTTTCCAGGATGATACTGAGACGATTTCTGACCGTTCCTTCACTTAAATACAGGCTTTCCGAAATCTCCCGGTTACTCATTCCCTGAGCCACTCCTTCGATCAGCTCCTGCTCCTTATCGCTTAAATCATAGCTTGGCTGCTCCCGATGATCAATTGTCATCAGCCCCGGTATCTTCGTCACAATATCCTGTCCAAACACATTTTGGCCGGCCTCTACCGCCCGCAGCGAAGGTACAATACTCTCGAAATTTTGCTTAATCAGATAGCCTTTGGCACCAAGCTGAAGCGCCTTAATAATATATTCGTCATCCAGAAAGGTCGTTAAAAATAAGATCTTCGCAGCCTGATCTTCCTTTAAGATGATCTCCGCGGCCTCCAATCCGGTCATTAAATCCATCCGAATATCCATTAGCAAAACATCCGGTTTTAATTGCTTATATAAGGCAATGGCATCCTGGCCATTGTATCCCAGTCCCAGCACTTCCACCTCCCCCTCTGACTCAATAATGGTCTTTAGCGAGGCACACACCAGTTTATCATCATCTACAACAACAACTTTCATAATTCTCCCCTATTTTTATTATTTGCTTTATTACTTGTTCTATTATTTAAGCAACTGTGAAACGGGTTACAAAGCTCACGTGATGATATCAATACATCAAGGACCGATTATTTCTTTTTGGGGATAGAGATAAAGATTCTAAACCCCGAATCGTCGGTGATATTCACGTTGCCACTGAGTATTGCCACCCGGTCTTTAATACTCCTAAGCCCCATGCCGGCACCGTCAGTATTTTCCTGCCTTGTTCCATTATCTTTAATAACCAGCTGAAAAAGAGCCGGATGTTCTCTGACAAGCACTGCGACTTCGGTGGCATTGGAATGCCTGATAATATTCGAAAGGGCTTCCTTGACGACTGTAATAAAGCAGTATTTCAGCTCTTTTTCCAGATGGGATTCCACATCGTAATCGAGTTTTATGGGGCAGAAATCAAAATTTTTAATCAGCGTCTGCAACTCCACCTGCAAATCCAGGGACTCATCGTGAAGATCATGGATGCTGTCACGGATACTGTCCATGGCTTCCGAAAGGGTTTCTTTAATTTGAACCAAGCCCTCCCGGGTTTGGGCTTCGCTACTGATCGCCAGCAGCGCCCCGGTTTGAAGAATACTCCGGGACAACATATGTCCGACATTATCATGAATATCCCGGGCAATCCGGTTTCGTTCGGTTAAGGTCGCTAAATTTAGTTCATAGTCCTGTTGTTCCATCAGTATTTTATTCTTTTTTTCGAGCTGCAGAGCGGTTTCCCGAGTGGCGTCCCGCAGGGCGTTGTAGTTTTTTCTTAATGTTTCCAGCGAGAGGGTTCGTTTTTTGAGAAAATAGGCCACCAGCATAAAAATCGGAATTAACACCACTGTGATTCCACTAAGCTCCGTGAAACCCGTCGCACCCGGTAGCAATGCTAGAGTCCATAGCCATTTGTAGCGGGAAATAAGGATATCGTAACCAATCAGCGGCACAAACAGGAGATAAACTGGTTCAATAAAGCAGATCACCAAATAGCCGACAAACAAAGCCACTGTTAACGGTCCTTCCTCAAAAAAACTTAAGGCGGCACCAAAAATTACCGCCACCAGAATCGGGGCAATCAGCAGCACATTTTCCACCGTGGTCAGATACAAGGCCAGACAGAACACAAAAATAATCATTTTATCAATCAGCTTATTCATCATTACCAACCCTTATCAGAATCGTCTCGAGTTTTTTTACCATCAACCTGCGATTTTATCACTACTTTAACATAAATAGTGACATTTGTCATACCCATTCAGGAGGCTTATCACTATCAACGTGGTCGCCGATGGGGTAAAATAAACACAATCGATAAACAAAACAGATGTCTGTTCCAAGTATTGGAGCAGGCCACCGATAAAGGAGAACAAATTATGGTTATCAATGTAAAAAATTTGGTCAAACGTTACGGGGATCTCATCGCTCTGGATCACTTCAATCTGGAGGTCCAGGAAGGGGAAATCCTGGGTCTGCTGGGCCCCAACGGTTCGGGGAAAACGACTGCCATCAACTGCATCTTATCGCTGCTTAAATACGACAAGGGCACCATTGAAATCTTCGATGCGCCGATGTCCCCGGATGCCTATGATCTCAAACGGGATATTGGGGTGGTGATGCAGAACGTGGCTGTTTTTGAAGAGTTAACGGTATATGAAAATATCGATTACTTCTGCGGTCTTTACATTTCTGATAAACAAACCCGTAAAAAGCTGGTGGCCGAAGCCATTGATTTTGTGGGGCTCAATGATTTTATCAAATTCTTCCCCAAAAAACTCAGCGGTGGGCTGCTAAGACGTCTAAACATTGCCTGTGGGATTGCCCATAAGCCTAAGCTGATTATTCTGGATGAACCGACCGTGGCCGTGGATCCTCAGAGCCGCAACAATATTTTAGAAGGTATCCAGAAGTTAAATCAGCAGGGAGCCACCATCATCTACACCTCTCATTATATGGAAGAGGTGGAACAAATCGCCAGCCGCATCGCCATTATGGATAAAGGCAAGATCATCGCCATGGGGACCAATGAAGAGCTGAAGAAAATGATCAAATCCGGCGAGCACATCAATCTTGAACTGCTTAATCCTGAAAACCTGAATCTCTTAGAAATCAAAGCCTTGCCACACATTATCTCAGCCGAACTGACCGACTATCAGCTGGTAGTAAAATCAAGTCGGGGAAAAAATAATCTGATTGTAATTCTTGATCACCTGAAAAATCAAAATATCACCATCGGTAAAATTTATTCCGAGCCACCAACCCTTAACGATGTTTTTCTGGAAATAACCGGCAAAGAATTAAGAGATTAGGAGGACGTCATGTTTTTATTTAATTATCGCTATCGCCTCAAATGCATCTTTAACGACCGGCAATTGATGTTCTGGACTTTTCTTTTTCCGGTTCTATTAGCCACCTTGTTCAACCTGGCCTTTTCCAACCTTTCTAATGCCGAGGAATTTATTAAGGTCAATGTTGCCGTGGTCCAGAGCCAGGAACTTGATCAGAACCCGGCTTTTACCGAGGCTATAAACGGAAATGATGAATTGTTCGTCGTTCAGTATACGACCCGAGACGAAGCCGATACCCTGCTCAATGATAATCAGATCGACGGCTATGTCGTTTTCGATCCAGAACTGGGCCTGGTGGTGAACCGATCTGGACTTAACCAAACAATTATTCGAGAATTCCTGAATGATTTCTTACAATCATCGGCCACCATCACCACCATTATCACCGAGAACCCCGCCGCCCTGAATAACGGCATTCTGACTGGCGTTTCCAGTCGCACCGAATACCTGCGTGCTGTTTCTGCCAGCCAATCCAATCCGGACCCGGTGGTCAATTATTTCTATACGCTAATTGCGATGACCTGTTTATATGGCGGGTTCCTGGGCGTAAAGGAAGTGGTCGCGATTCAGGCTGATCTTTCGGCCGTGGGTGCCCGGGTCAATCTGGCCCCCACCAATAAACTGACCGTCTTTCTTTCTTCAATGCTGGCCGCCACCTCCGTTTTATTGCTGGAACTTCTGCTTCTGCTGGCCTTTCTGACTGGGGTACTGGGCATCAGTTTTGGCAATCAGCTTTTCTATATCGCCCTGACCTGTGTGGTGGGAAGCCTCACCGGGGTAAGCTTTGGTGCCTGTATTGCGGCTATCATTAAAAAAGGGGAGGGTGTCATTGTCGGTATTCTGATTGGGTCCACCATGACCATGTCCTTTCTGGCCGGAATGATGTCCAGTGATATCAAGTATCTGGTAATGACCAAGGTGCCGATTCTTAGTTACCTCAACCCGGCCAGCCTGATCACTGACAGCTTTTATGCCCTGTATTACTACAATACCCATACCCAGTTTTTTACGAACCTCCTGCTGTTGGGCGCTTTTACACTGCTCTTTAGCACCATTACGTATTTAGTTTTAAGGAGACAGAAATATGCAAGTTTATAAAGCTTTTTTCAAAGTAATCAAGAAAAACCGCGGCCTGCTCCTGATCTATCTGGTGGTTTTTATGGTCCTGGCATTGTTGTTGACCAACACCTATAACCCGCCTCAGGACACCGATTTTTCCAAGGTTAAGGTCAATATCGCCTTTATCAATGATGATAATGATTCTTTGCTGGTGGCCGGACTCAAAACTTATTTGAGTGAAAATGCCAATCTGGTGGATCTTCCCGATGAACCCCAAAAACTCCAGGATGCGCTTTTTTTTAGGCAGGTGGAATACATCCTTCGGGTTCCTGATGGATTTACCGAAGCAATGCTCAGTGGTCGGGAGGTCCAGTTGGAAAAAACAATCGTACCGGACTCCACCAGCAATGTCTACATGGATCTGTTGATCAATAAATACTTGAACACCGCCCAAACCTACATCACCTACATGCCCGGCCTCAGCCAGGCTGAGCTGACCCAATACCTGGACAAGGATCTGGCCGAACAAAGCCAAGTGACGATGATCAGCAACGGCAGCCACTCCGCCAATGCTGAAAAATCCGGATACTATTTTAATTATTTGTCCTATTCAATGTTTGCTATTCTGATTCTGGGCGTCTGCTCAGTAATGCTGGTTTTTAATAATACCGATCTCAAACGGCGCAATCTCTGTTCACCGATAAGATCAGCCAATATGAATTTCCAGATGATTCTGGGCAACCTCAGCTTTGCCATCTTAACCTGGCTTGTTCTGATCTCAGCCAGCTTTGTCATGTATGGCAGCTTCATGTTTACTGCCAACGGCCTGCTGCTACTCTTAAACTCCTTTGTCTTCACCCTGGCCGCTTTAAGTATCAGCTATTTAATCGCAAATCTGGTCAAAAGCCGGGGCGCGATGTCAGCCGTCGCCAATGTCTTTGCCCTTGGCACCAGCTTTATCAGCGGCGTCTTTGTCCCTCAAGAACTACTAGGCGCCAATGTCCTGACCATTGCCAGTTTTACTCCCACCTACTGGTATATCAAAGCCAATAACGAAATCGCCGCAGCGGTCAGTTTCAATGCTAACAATCTCCAGTCGATTTTTACCAGTATGGTGCTGGTGCTGGCCTTTGGGGTGGCGGTGCTGGGCGTGACGCTGGTACTGATTAAACAGAGAAGAGTGGAAGGCTGAGTAGTATGGTTGGGTTTTAGAACAAGGCTCATCATTTGATTTAATACATATAAGAACAGGACTGGGACAACGTTGATTTTGTCCCGGTCCTGTTCATAATTAAAGATTTTTTGTTAGAGGAAAGATCACCTCCCGCACAGAAATAGTAGCTGCTGGTGTCAAGTTTTTAAAAAAGCAAAGTCTATTTCTTAAGGAGGTGTCACATTTTTATACATAAATAGTATAATTACTTGCCTATCTTACTTAAACCCTCTATAATATAGGTGAGGTGATTCCAATGCTAACACTTACTCAAATTAAATCCAAATTTAAACCCAACACGCCCATTTTTTTATCGGATCTGGAAAATAAAAACAAAATTTCCAGCGATGTGCTGAGAAAATCCTTCTCTAGGATGACTAAGACTGGAGAGCTCAGACGGTTTCAAAAGGGTATTTACTATATCCCTGAAAAAACCATCTTTGGTAAATCGTCACTCAATCCTGCTGATGTGATCCGTCGAAAATACCTCAGCGATGACAAAAATCAGTATGGCGTTTTGACAGGTCTGGCTTTGCTGAATAAATGGGGGCTGACCACTCAAGTTCCCAACGTCATTGAAATTTCCACAAACAATGAAACTAACCGCAAGCGACAGGTTCAAATCGGCGGTCAACCGGTGATTCTAAGACGTTCCCGAACTCCCATCACTAATGAAAATGTAACCCTCATTGAATTTCTCGAAGCCCTTTCGAGCATTGATTTAAACAACGTCGAACAGATTGATAATTTGCGTACCTACCTCAAAAGCCAAAATTTTTCTCGGTCCCTGCTCGATCAGGTGCTCATCGCCTATCCAAAACGAATTTATCAAAAATTGGTTGAAAGTGGGATGATTTATGATTTTGCATAAGGATGAAGTCAATTTCAGAGAGAGTATTTTAAGAACCAGTGTATATTTTAAGATTGCACCAGATATTATTGTTAAGGATTATTTTGTTACGCTTTTTTTAAGAACGCTGAAAACAAATTTACCAAATTTTATTTTTAAAGGCGGAACCTCTTTATCTAAGTGTTACAAAGCAATCAATCGATTTTCAGAAGATATTGACCTTTCATATTATCCGATTAATAATGGAAAGGTAACACAAAGTACAATCAAAGAAACAAACCGAAAAATTAGACAGACGATAGAAGATCTTGGATTTGAGTATTTAAATGCTGTTGATTTCAAGTCCGAGCGCAAATTTCAGAGCTTTCTCGTTCAGTATACCTATCAGGAAAACCATACTGTTGTTAGAGATCCGTGTCATTGAAAATACACTCCTCACCCTGGCTTTTCCTGTACAGGAATTAAAAATCAATTCCTTGGTCGCTAATTATCTTCAGGCACAACAATTTCCAGAAATTATCAAGACCTATCATTTAGAACCCTTCCCAGTTTACGTTCAGGATATTGGACGTACCTTTATTGATAAGGTCTTCGCCGTCTGTGATTATTACATTGAAAATAATCCTACAGAACATTCAAGGCATCTCTATGATATATCGATGATCATTGACAGACTGGATGATCTGGAATCCCTTGTCCCACTGATTGCTGAAGTCCGGATTGAACGTCACAACAATTCCAGTTGCCATTCAGCCGACAAAGATCTAAATGGCATACTAAATCAAATTATTGAGGAATACTTTTACCGGAGAGATTATGAAAAAATCACATCGCAATTATTATATGACCCGGTAGCCTATGATGATGTCATTCTGACTTTAAGAAAAATAATCGAATCCCGGCTATTTGCCATTGATTGCTAATTTTAGGAAGATTGACAACGATTATCGATAGCACGATGGGATCATTTACGCTGCTTGCATCTGCAGCAGCTGAATTCCCAGTTTTTGAGCCTCCTGGCTCAGGGTTTCAAGAATCCGATTGTAGCTGGCATCTATCCCATCCCTTAATTCTTGGACCCGATTATCCTGGTTGCTGGAGGACAGGAAAAAGACGGCAAAAGGAATCAGGCCCACCACCAGATTGGCCAGTAATTCACAGACCACATCGACCCGATCCCGGGAAAAATCAAAATCCATAAGCCGGTCCCATTCCGGCTTGCCAGTACGCTCTCCAGCCAGGGCATTCAGCTGGTCGACAAGCTGGCAATAATAGGTAATGGCCTCAGCCATTTTTTCCTCGCCATATTGGCTGATGGCACCATAAACCATCTCAACCGAGCGGCCGGCATAATCATTGATCCGGTTCACTGTGCTCAGTGATGAGGCATTAAAAATCGTCGCCGTTTCCTCGATATAGTCATACACATCGTTCCGCCAGCTTTCCATTAACAGCTGAGCATGGATCAGGACATTCCCCGGCACCTTGAGACAGATTGATTGCCACAGGTTTTTACGAATATTATGGATGACATCCTCCAACCCAAACGGCTCGGACTCAAGCCCGCCCAGCAGTTTTTTTGAGACTGAACAGGCTCGGACAATATTGCGCTTCTCAATACCCAGATCCTCAAGAATGGCTTCCATCTGATGTATAGCACCATCCACATTGGGGAGATCGCAATGGGTCAACACCGTCATCACCCGGTTACCCTGATCAATCAGTTCCCGGATAATGGCTTTTTCGAACCCTTCAATCTGGGCTGACTTGGCCGAAAAAACATAAATAATGGTGTGAAACCACTCAGCAATGTGCTCACAGTCATGGCGTTCTACCTCCGTCACAATCAAATCTTTCCAGCGCTTAGACTGATTGGCTTCAAGCCCCCAGGTGTCATAAATGTTGATGGTAAAGGCCATCCCACAGTCGTAGGCATGCTGATAAAGTCCTTCTGTTGTCACCGGCCGACCGGTTGCCGTCTTTTCCTGCTCCAACCCGAAAATATAGTTTAACAGGCTGCTTTTGCCAACCCCAGTGGCGCCGCACAAAAGAATATTAGAAGTAACCACCTGATTCTTGATTTTTTCATATTCGGCTTCATAGTCAAAGGTATCTGCCTTAGATTCGATTTCCATTTCATTTCCTCCCTTGCTGTTCGCATTTTTTTATCATCGTCAGCTGACTTATTCTTCTGATTCTTTCGCTTCGTCCTCATCTGATACCGCCGCTTCATCACTTTTCCCGCCAAAAATTAGGGATGCTACCAACACAACCACCCCAATGATCAGCAATGGAATGCCCAGATAGACAAATACAGTGACCCAGAACAGCAGACAGAAAAAGAAAATCATCGCCCAAAACGACAGAATCTTCATCCCCAGATCCAGGGTATTTTCACCCCAGATCATTACCTTCAATAATCCGCAGATCTTAAAGGATGAAACCAGACTGATAATCAGAATAATGATGTAGAAAATTGTTTGCATGTTGCACCTCCAAATAATTTCTTTTAGCCAGCCCCACCAGTTGCACATGCAGCACCCGTATAGGTTTGGCAGGGATACGTTTCCGCCCGCTGCTGGCTTGAGATTATTATATGATAGGTGGGTGGACAGAAATTGGGTAGGTGGTGAAGATTTGAAATGTTTTTGAGGATTTTGGGGAATTTAAAAACCGCCGAAGCGGTTTTAATACTGAAGGGGTTAATAATTCACACTTTATAAAATACCCACTTACTCATATAGTGAAGATAAAAATTCAGAAAAACTATTTGAGATTTTTTCAGTCGTATTTGTTTCATGAAGCCACAATACCATCTCTTTGTTCAGCGTATCATAACAGATATAGTTTCCAGATGGATCAGAAAAAATTGGAATTAGCTCACTTTTCTCTTTTTTCAAAACATCAAAAATAGTGTAAATTGTTTCTAAGTCTTCCGGATTGAAGGATAGTAGACTTTTTACGACACGTCCTTTAGAACACTCTGTATCAAACCCTTTTCTGTTTGGCCTTCCTCCGTTATTTATCTTTATGCACTCCACAATATCAGTTGGTATTTTGATATCATTCTCATCTTCAAACAACTCAACGGCATTTTTATTCTCTAATTCCTTCACATATTTCCATGTTAAATCATTCATTTCTTTCTCCTTTATCGCTTTTCACTTCCGCCGCCCCAAATGGACTTGCCCCCTGTATGACCAGTTTTTGCATGTACTGTGGAATCTACAAGCTGCATTTTCCCCTTTTCAGCATCATGATGCCAAGTATAACCATCCGGTGTTTCTCCATCCATGATTTGTTCCAATTGTTCTTTCGAAAATTTTGAACCAAATTCAGGGTTTTTTTCAATTTTTTCTTTTAATTGTTTGTTGCATTCATTAAATTGGTCTTTATCAGATGCCTCATTAAGCTCTGATGGTAGTTGAGCATCGAAATCACTGTCGAATTTTGGCACAACAACGTCTATTATTTCCCCATTGTTATTTTCAACAGATTTTTTTTCGAAAGGTACGTTTGTTTCCGGATGTTCCTTCCCCTCTAATTCTTGATTACGGGTGGGAAAATTGTTAGTGTTAATATTTTTTTCAGTATCTTCATTCAAAAAATTTTTTTCACTTATCTTACTTTCACCGAACTGCAGTGGTTTATCAAGCACTTTAATATCCTGTTTTGTTGCAGGCACCTCTTTTGCTAATTCACTGAGTTTGCTTTCAGCCATGCTTTTTCCGATTCCACCAGCAAATTCCATCATAGACGCATCCCTCCATTCTCCACATGTTCCCGCCATTTTGCATAAACGCCGAAATCCGTTTCATGATTTCTTATTATATTTCTCAACATACAGTGACAGGTTTCTAAAAGCACCTGTTCATTATTCTCATCAATTCTGTGATTGATCAGATCAATCATCGTCTTAGTCAATTCCTGATAATCGTTTGACTCCATAACCCCCTTGCCAACGTGAAGATCACTGTCAAGAATTTCCGAGACACAACGAGATAGATCCCTAAATTTTTCTGTTGTCCAAATCTCCAGTGAACCTGTATTCTTAAACTCGCCCGTCAATTGTTTTATTAATCGCTTGTGGCTGGCCGCTAGGTTTGAATTGATTAAATACTGGTCAATATAGTCAAGATCCGGTTCGATTTTCTCGGGAATACGGCCGTGTACTAAAAATTTGATAATTTCTGTTCTTAGTTTTTTTTCATTTGATCCATCACGTTGTAGTTGTTCTTCAAACATATACTGTTTATTACTCAATGTCTGATGTTTATTGACTTTACATAAAACCGGTTCCAACCAGTCATTCTGATAAACGGCGGCAACCCCGGTTGGCAGTTTCGCTAGTTCTTTGATCTGATCATCATTTAGCGAAGCCGCTTTTCCAACTAAATCCCGATCTGAAAAGTCTGGTAATCGTAAAATTATTTTCGTATTGGTATTACGAATTACTGACATATCCATTAATCCAGGTGATTGATCGGCGATAATAAAGCCTTCACCGTAGGTTCGCATTTCAGCAATGCTGTTCGCCAGCATTTCCACTGATTTACCGAGCAGATTTGAACCTTCACTACTTTGCTCAGTAGATGTTCGTTTCAATAAATGGTGGGCTTCTTCCAGAACCGTCACATGCTTGAGATCAGCGTTCATGCCACCCTGTGCCAATCGGTGTTCCTGCAAGCGCATAACCAAAATTCCCATAACAAGGGCCTTGGTTTCCATCGATCCGACACGGCTCAAATCAACAATCGTATTGCTATCAAACAATAATTGATTTTCAATTTCATCGCAACCAAAAATCCGACCATTTATGCCATTGGTTAATGACTTGATCCGTGTCGCCAATGACCCAATATAATTTCCTTTCAGTTCTTCCGAATAAGCAGACTCGCCAATAACCTGATTAAGTTCCAGCAGCATATCTGCAAAATTTGGAAATAACGCTTCTGCCGTTTCGTTTTCCGAAAGATCGAGATCCCATCCCGCTGCAACATAAGCCCGTTCGACCGATTCTTTTAACACAGCGGGCATTGCTGCATACATCGGCCAACAGACATTAAAAATTTCAATTAGCTTGTCGATGTGCTCCAGAACATGAATCTCTTTGGGGAATTTGAACGGATTGATTTTCAATAAAGGCATTATCTTGGGATTGGTACCATAAACATTAACATCCTCCTTATTCCCAAAAACATGCTTATATTCGCCTTTTGCCGGTTCGATGACTAAAAAATGAATATCGTTTTTTTGCAGTTTATTTAATATACCGTAGATTGTGTTTGATTTGCCTGAACCCGTTGAACCGGTAATAAAGGTGTGCATCCCCAAACTATTGAGATCCAATTGAATTGTAGTATCATCCGAGGTTTTCCCCATGTGATGAACCTTGCCCAATTTGATAGACTGCTCCGGTTCTTGTGATTCAGATAACCGCTGAATGCTTCTCCCGAAGGGAACACACTCAATAACCGGAAGACCGATAATTGACTTTTTGGGCAATCCGATACACAATGCCAGTTCTTCTGCACTGATCAGCGAAGCTGGTGACACATAGGTCTCTGTTAAATAGTGCTCCGTAAAATTTGGATGGGTAAAGCGTTTTAAGTAATTAAGTACCGCCCCGCTCTTATTCTTATTCCAGGTATTAATATGGGCTGTTTGCAGATACGATGTATCCCCTTTCAGTAATGCATTATACGCACTGGCAACCCGTTTATTATCGCCAAGTTCTTTTGTTATCACGTAAGTTGCATAATTAAACGCACCATAACTTTCACAAAGATTTAATCGCTCGATTTGCTGATCGATGTTTTTCAGCATATTATCGGCCTTTTTATTGATCATTGAAATCTGTAGCGAACGCCCCTTTGTCTCAGTTGTTCCAGAAGAAAAACCAGTAATATCGGCGATCACATCACTGACACCACTATTATAGGTCACCCCAAAACTGTCACTCGTATTTCCTGTTTCTGATAAAGTGTCGGAAGAGTTTTTGCCTTTACTTACTGCAACACCACCTGCGACACCTACAAAAAAACCAGCTGTTGCAGTTCCAGTAAGCGACTCGCCTTCAGTGTGAGCTTTGCTCCAGCCTTTTGAAATCGTACTGTTTTGAGTATCACTGACACTAGTATTGATCGCCTTTGAAACACTGTTTGAAGTCGAATCGGTGAGACTTAAACCCTCACTCTCATTGAAATTCAATTCTGATTTTAAAAACGGGAATATTTGAGTATAAAGATTTTCCAAACTATTTTCGCACTGATTCAGTTGATCAGGTTCAACTGAATCTGCAATGGTCAAAAGGGTATACTGGATCCCGGCCAAAGAATCAACCATGTTTTCAATTCCCTGAATATAGGTTGCATTGTTCTGTTCCTCTTCATTTCGCAGCGAAGGAATACCTGACACTGCCGATACCACGGAACGCTCATTAAAAATATCTTCAAAAAGTTCTGCCATCTCATCGGCACCGATATTCTTCATCTCCGATCCCGGCAGATTGCCACAAAAAGATCCACTTAAGAATTTGCCCATGTTCGACGTGTCCTGTTGCGACTTATTCACTGTTCCCATGTATAGGTCGACATTGCAACCATCGCTGGTAATGATCGTTACAACGGTACTGTTGATTGTATAAAGGCCATTGAGGATCGTCGAAAGTTTATCTAAAAATAGCTCATCTTTGTTATAAACCAGTTTTGAAATTTTATACAAACGGGTAAACTTGCATACTTCAGCAATAATTCCCAGTTCATTCGGCAACTCTGCAATCTCATAGCTTTCCAGTTTCGCTAAATAGTTCTTCGTTATGATTTCATTTGCCAAAATAAATGATCGGGACAGATCATGATAATCTCTAACATCTAATTCATTTATCATTATTGCTGCCTATCCTTTATCGTATTGTATACCTGGCTATTTTTTTTATTGGCTTTTTCCACTTTTATCTGTAGCTC
The DNA here is from genome assembly GCF_003260995.1 of Acetobacterium sp. KB-1. Classification (NCBI taxonomy): domain Bacteria; kingdom Bacillati; phylum Bacillota; class Clostridia; order Eubacteriales; family Eubacteriaceae; genus Acetobacterium; species Acetobacterium sp. KB-1. The sequence goes on along the minus strand of NZ_CP030040.1, from coordinate 3,123,359 downwards.
AACTTTTTTTTGAATACTGATCGCAAGACTAACTACTTGATAGTCAGAACAATTGCTACCACTGCTAACAGAGCTAAACCTGCCAGAATTAACACCAGGCCCCCGGAGATTTTCTTTTTCTTCGGAGACCTTCGCTGCTCCCCCACGGGTATTGTGCCCTTTTGTTGTACAACTGCTTTTCTTTCGCTCGATTTAGCAACCGGTACAGTGACCTCTTTTTTATTTTCAGCACTTTCATTTTGTGAATATAAATGTTTTCCTAGAACACGAATGTCTTCAATCCGTTCAGAGCAAAAATTATTTTCAAGTGCGAAAACTGCATCAGCAAAAGTATCTTCATTTATTTCTTTGCATATTAGTTGTCCATTTTGCGAGAGCCGTTTATATTGAGATTCATCGCATTTTTCAATCAGTTGCTCATAAACATCCGAATAACTTGTTTTAATATATTTAAGCATCTCCATCAGTCGACCATCTGATAAGGTTCGATCGGTATAAACCATCACACTCAGATCGCTTGCTACTTTTTTAACCTCTTTCTTTTCCAAATGCTCTCTTAAATACTCGTTTACTTCAAAATTATTCATCTCATTCCTCCTAAAAACTTAGTATTTCTTTTAGCTGTTGGCTAATACTATCAATATAACTTATTTTCCATTGATTCGCTTCCAAGTCCTTTTCTTTTTCTTCCTTTTTCATATTTAAATTGTTATTGATCTCATCATTAATTTCATTTAGGGTCACATTCACAACCTTCTCAGCTTCGTCCATATTATTTTTGAAATACTCATTAAGCCGTCGCACTTCATTTTCAGCCCGTTTAAATACCTGCTCAATCTGCTCATTCAATTCGGTCTTCCACCCCATTATAGCAGTCTCAACCGTTTTATAAACATTAACAAATTCCCCGTCACTGACCATTTTACTTTTCTCAATACGCTTAGGCTCCCAGAATTTAAAAAAACCGACAAAACCTGAACGCTCGGGATTACTTACTGTATAATACTCTTTATGCTTTTTTTCTTTGGTATTGGCCTTTATCAAACTGTTAAGATCCTTGACATCACAGTTTTTAAAGCTGACAATTTTTTCGAAATTGAAGTTATTGATTTTAATACTATTCTTGAATTCATCCATAAACACTCTGAATTCTTTCAGCATCTCGTTCCCTCTCGCCACAATTTCAGTTTCGATTTGATTCGAGAGTTTTCTTTCTAATTCAACCAGATATTTTTCCTGCTTTTGGGCAAACTCTTTAAAAATCCGATCACTTGCCTCTTTCTTAATTTCAGTTTTACCATTGTATTCATCTGTCATACGTGCCAGATCTCTGTTGATTTCGCCTTTTACCTGACTTGAATTCATATCAAATTTAAAGGAGCCAATTTTCCCCTCAATTGTTGTTTTTTTATTCTTTAATTCATTAACTTTGCTTCTGCTGTTTTCAATATCCGTTCTTACCTGCTCAAGCAAAGCCGTGTTTTCCTGGATTTCCTTATGAAATTTACTTTTCATTTCTTCCTGATCAATAATCTCAATCAATTCCTTCACTGCATCATTAATTTTCATCGGATAGGCATACTTTTCCAGGTATTCCTCAACTGTTTCTTCCAATGCCGGTATCCCGGTGTGAATAAGTGCCTCATAATCCAAATCTTCTTTATCTCGGGCTTCTTCAATCCGAATTTTTATATTATCCCTGCCTTTTGGTGACAAGGAAGCAAACTGTTCAAAGCTTAACAATCGCTGGAACATGCGATCCTCTGAATCTTCACTCTCAAAATTTTCAATCCAGTTCGAAACTTCTTTTTTATCTCTTCGGGTTATTTTTTCACCCCGTTTATCCATCCGGATCAGTTTTGCAATTTCGGCTGTAACTGGGAACAAATTCGGATAATGAACGCCCTTCTTGACAAGATAATTTTTTGTCGTTTGAATGACATTTTCAACTGTATCATCTTCGTCTTCTGGATCGAGGTCATCACATTTATTAATTACGAAAAGAAAGCGATCTTCAGCTTGTTTGCCATCTTTCTGCATTACTTCGGCAATCGACTGGAGTAACTCGTTATTGTCATCTGATTGTATTGTTTCTGGGCTCATCACGTATATGACCATGGTATTTTCATCTGAATGAATAATCTCCTTCGTCAATTTTTCATGATCATCGTTTGTTGAATTATTAGGACCTGGTGTATCTACTAAAAATAACGTCATTTTATCCGACTCAATTCCTGGAATTGGGCCAATTAAATCAATCTGCTTAATCTCTGTATCGGCGTTGAAATTTTCCAACGCTTCCAGAGCAACATCTTTACTTTCAGAAACCAGCTTTCCATTTTTATCAAAGCACTTGACGTCGAAGGTTTCCATTTGCTCATGATCTTTGATCGTTGTGATTGTTGCGGTACAGGCAGCCGTATTTGAAGGCAACAAGTCACGACCTAACAGGGCGTTGATTAAAGTTGACTTCCCACTGCTCATGGTTGCTATGACACAAACTTTAAAGTCTGCTTTTTTTGCATTTTCATAAGAATTCTGTATCGAATCTAATTGGTCTTTGGACAAAACTTCTCTTGCTTTTAAATTAATATTTTTGATGACCTCATCCAATTGTGTCATAATATTCTGATCATTACTTGATAATTCCGGTTCACTTAAGGTAATTTTTTTTGTGCACTCCTGTTGCAGATAAAGACTAAGATCCTCATAATCCACCGCTCGACCTTTAAATTTTACTGCTATACTGCCATTATTGGTCAATTCTAGAAGTTCATTACACAGTCCATTCCAGTCGCCATTTTTATTCAACCATTGTTGGAGCCTTTTTTCTTTGATCCGTGAAAAACGACTATCCTCTGTTAATCGCACACCATCCAAGAAAAACTCCGATCGTAATTCATAAGGGTTGTAGTTAATTCTAAATTCCATATTGTTACACCTCAATTCAATTTTTATACATTACTGAAAAATCGGATGATTTTGCTTTTGTGCATATATCAATAATTCTTCAGCATTTTTCGCAATTATTTCATCACTTATCATCTGACTAAAATTTTCTATTTTCTCACTAAGCTCGACTATTGGATTCAGCTGATGTTGAATCTTCATCTTCAAACTTTTGGGCATCCAGATGATGCGCGATAAATCTTTTTCATCAAGATTTTTAAATTCTGATTCTTTCAGTATTTTGTATTTGAATCCTTCTGAACCAAAATACTTTAAGCCTTTATCCCGCATTTTCATTAATTTTAAACTACTTATTCCTATTGGATTTATATCACAATATTTTTTGTTAATCATAATCAGGCCTTTAGAATTTAGCATTTCTATAATTAAATACTCTAAGGGATCGCAAAAACCAAAGAGCTGATTTACATACAACCGATCAATCCTACTTTTCCCATCGGTCAGTTTTTTTCTCTGATCATGGATCTTACATATTTCTTGAGCATAATTGTCCTCTCCTGTTTTCGCAATATATTCAGCTCTCTTAAACACTTCATTTCCATGCTTAACCAATTTTAATTTCTCATCAAAATAATGAGCAATTGCTTCCGCTAAAACCGGAAATTTTAAATATGTATCCACACATGTGATAAAATCATTGATTTTCGCTGGATAAACCGACTTCGCCAGGTATTCTTCAATTGATTCTTCTAACGCCGGTACCCCCGTATGAATCAGACCTTCGACAATAGTATTTTTTTCATTTCTCGCAGTTTTTAATCGCCTGGTAATCGTCTGTCGTGCTTCCGGGGTTAGTGAAGCAAACTGTTCAAAACTCTTAAGTCGTTGATACTCTTGATCCTCAGGCGTGCTGCTTTCAAAAATTTCCAGCCAGTCATCAATTTCATTTCTATCCTTTCTGGTTAATTTCTCCCCCCGCTGATTCATCCGGATCAGTTTAGCAATTTCAGCCGTAACTGGATAAATATTTGGTTCGTCAATTCCAATTTTTTTAAGATAAGCCTTTGCGGTTTCCAGAACATTTTCGATGGTATCATCTTCATCTTCCGGATCTAGATTATCGCATTTATTGATTACAAATAAGAACCGCTCTTCAGCTTTTTTCCCTGCTTTATTCATTGTTTCAGCAATTGTTTGAAGCAATTCATCGTTATCGTCAGACTGTATGGTTTCAGGACTCATTACGTAAATGACCATTGCATAGTCATCTGATTCAATCATTTCGAAAGTTAGTTTTTCATGGTCATCATTGGTCGAATTGTTTGGCCCAGGCGTGTCGATCAGATGTAAGTTAAACCTTGATGTCGAAATTCCCGGGATGGGGCCTTCTAAATCGATGATTTTTATCGCCTCATTTTCATTATATAATTCCAGTTCTTCCAGAGTTACATCCCTTTTCTCAATAAAAAGTTTCCCTTTCTGATCAAAGCACCATACATCAAAAAACTCCATCTCATCATTATCGGTCAAGGTAGTGATGGTTGCCGTGCAGGCCGCCGTATTTGAGGGCAGTAAATCGCGTCCCAGCATCGCATTGATCAAGGTAGACTTCCCGCTGCTCATGGTGGCAATCACGCAAATTTTAAATTTATTGCTGTTGATTTTTTCGAATTCATCCGCAAGATCACGAGATAGCTTGTCGTTCTTCTCCAACTTATTGATAAATCCCGATATTTCATTCATCAACATATTTTCATCTTCAATTAGAATAGGGTCAATCAATGAGATTTGTTCGCCTTGATATTTTTTAAAGTTTGACACAAATTCCTTGTAATCAATCATTCTTCCCCAAAATTCCAAATAAAGTCTTTCATCAATAAATTTCTGTTCCAATTCTTCAAAAATGCCCTGCCATCCAGATGTAACTTCAAACCAATTCTGATTTTTTTTGTTGCAGATATATTTAAGAATGCTGTCATTTTTCACTTCATTTCCATTGTATACTATTTGATTTTTTTTAATATACGGATTATAGATAATTGTTACTATCATTGATACCTCACACAATCTGAATTTATTTTATTCCTCCCCATACTTCCCCCGCATCCGCTCAATCATCTCCACCATCTCTTTGCGATAACTTGGCGGGCTTAGTACCTCAACCCAGTCCCCTTGCGAAAGCAGCCATTTTTTGACCCCTTCTCCATAGACCCGAGCTGAAAGAGTAGTGACGCCGTCTTCAGTTTTTTCCACCTTGGCAGTGGGCAGCCGATCTCGCACCGCCTCCAGGGATGGGCCGGAAAACCGGAAGCGGATGGTGGTCAGTTCACCGGTATACATAAACTGAATTTGATCCCGGAATTCGCTTTCTTGGAAGCGGTTGCCGTAGTCAACAGTAAATCGCTGATCCTCCCCATAAAAGGCGTAATTTAGAAATCGATCCAGCCGGAAAACCAGTGAAACGGGATTCTCCTTGCCATTGATCTCAGCAATCACATAAAAATAATACTCGTTGAACAATAACCCCAGGGGATTGATTTTATAGGCCTTGACGGTGCCATCCTGCTTTTGATACTGAACACCCAGCACCTGATGGTTCTGAACACTCTGACTAAAAAACCAGATCCGTTCAATTAAGTCTTCATCGTGTTTCACTGGCTGATAATGCTGACGTTCATTCCCGATGGCCAGCTCAATGGCTTTGCGGTTGTAGGACAGGCACAGCAGATGATCAAGGATTTTTCCCATTTCTTTTTTGTTAAAAGGTCGGGCATCCAGCAGCACCTTAATAACCGCAAAGATATCGTTATCCGACAGTGCCATACTGCCTTCCCGGAACAATCGGTGACCCTGACACTTCCGGTCATAGGCAACCTTGCTCTCCGGGTAAAGCACTTGTAGATAGTCTTCGATTTCCTTCAGATCCCGCTGAATGGTTTTATCACTGACCCCCAGATTTTCGGCCCATTTTTGTTTATTAACGGTCTCACCCCGAATGATCTGATCATAAATGGCCAGAATCCGAGCGGTTTTCTTTTCATCGTGTTGTGATGTCATCCTACCGTTCCACCCTTTCTAAGCTCCGCTCTAGATTCGCACATTTTTCTTGCAGCTTTTACACACCTTCACGGGTCCAAGTGGCCCTGGCATGGTGGTTGTGGCCGGATTCTGATGGCAGATCTGACATAGTGTTTTCTGATTCTTTTTCTGAGCCTGTTCTTTTTTCTCATACATCATAGTCATTTCCTTTTTTAATGGATTGATTTGCTACCCTGATTATACCAGAATGGTATGGACAGAATTTGTCCTAGCCTATCAATTATCCGATTTTCATGTGCAGCATTTCAATTAACCCCGCATCTTTGTCCCCTATTGATCAGCTACCCGCTATAGATATTATTCCATTATCAACTTTCTTTAATGTAGAATTAAACAACCAATAAGCCCCTGATATTTATAAGCAACTTCTTTTTTTAATAAAACTCTTCAAGTGTTGAGCTGATTTTTATTCTACAATTAACCATACTTTTTTCATTATACGCCTTTTTATAACGATTTCAAAACTTTTCTAGTGTAAAGTTATGCCTTTTTATCACTATTTATAAATCTTTTACATATGTCAAACATTTGAATATTCTATGACTCAACCGCCACACTATCTTCGCCTCTTTTATCATCCACGACTCTTAGAAAATTTCAAGATATGGCAAATTGTGTGCCTGAAAAATTTTTAAATCAAAAAAAGAACCTCTTGCGAAGTTCTTCTTAATTTATTAGTCAACCATAATCATGACTGAAGTGGCCTTAACCACTGCAGTTGCTTCACCGCCAACAGTTAATCCCAAATCTTTAACCGCTCCCATTGAAATAGAAGAAGTAACAATATTTCCGTTTCCGATGTCCACTTTTACAATCGCATTCACTGCACCTTCTTCAATACTGGCAATTTTGCCTTTTAATTGGTTTCTCGCACTTAGTTTCATTTTTTTCCTCCTTATGGTTTAAATTTCAAATTTATTATATTACTTTACTGCTATAAAGTCAACCGCCACAATATTCATTCTAAATCATCTCGCCCCGGCGTAAAAAACTCCAGAAATTCCTGATCTTCTTCACTGACCAGAAAACCATGGGTGACGCCACCCGGGATATAAATAGCGTCTCCCGGCTCCAGATGGGTGATGATTCCGTCGACGCTGACATCAGCACAGCCACTGATCATGTAGTCGATCTGGGCCTGGGGGTGGGCATGAAGGGGTGGGATGGTGCCGGCTTTCACCGTCATCCGTACCAGTGCGCATTCGCTTTCAGAAACCTGAATCTCTCTTATTACGGTTGGGGGCAATTTCATTTTCATCTCGCTCAGCCTTCTTTTAAATGATAGAGGGTTCGCAGCTCTTCTGACGTGAGATTGGTTTTCTCAACTCCGGTAAACTCATGGGCCACCACACCCCGATCCATCATAATTAACCGATCGCCATAGGCAATGGCGTCTTCCAGATGATGCGTGATCATCAGTGCCGTCAGATGATCCTTCTCGACAATCCGTTTGGTAAAAGACATTACGTCTTCGGCAGTCTTGGGGTCCAGTGCAGCAGTATGTTCATCCAGCAGAATCAGTTCCGGGGGTTTGATGGTACACATAATCAGAGCCACCACCTGGCACTGTCCGCCGGAGAGGTTTTTTATTTTGGAATCCAGCTTATTTTCCAGACCCATCTCCGCCTCGGCCAGTTTGTCCCGGAAGATTGCTTTCAGGCTTTTGGTTAAGGCCCAGTTAAAATTCTTGCGGTTTTGTCGGCCATAGGCCAGAGCCAGGTTTTCGGCCACGGTCAGGTTGGGGGCGGTTCCCCGCATCGGGCTCTGAAAAACTCGGCCAATGAATTTGGAACGCTTGTGTTCCGGCATAAAGGTGATGTCTTTCTCATCCAGGTAGATCGTGCCATCGTTAGGCAGGATAGCACCACTGATCAAATTGAAGAGGGTGGACTTACCGGCACCATTATTGCCTAAAATCGTGACAAATTCGCTGTCATCGACGCTCAGGTTAAGACCATTTAGAATATGATTATCCACCCCATTGTCGATGGTAAACTTCTTTTTCAAGTCGATAATCTTAAGCATGGCGGTTCCTCTTTTTCAATTGATAGTTTTCCTTGTAATACTGATACGCCGGAATCGACAGGGCAATGGTGACGATCACGGCTGATAATAGTTTCATGGCATAGGCTGGGAAGATCCGGGTGCTGATGGCAAGGGCCAGGATAAAGCGGTAGATCACTGAACCCAGCAGACAACTGAGCATCCCGGCCAAAATAGTCCGGCGACGAATAAAGGCTTCGCCGATAATCACGGCAGCCAGACCGACAACCAGCATTCCGGCACCGGAGGTCATATCGGCATAGCCCTGATCACAGGCCACCAGCCCCCCACATAAGGCAATCAGGCCATTGCTGATCATCAAACCAAGGATCTTATAACGATCAACACTCATGGATGAGGACCGTGCCATCATTTCATTGTCACCGATGGCACGGATACAAAGGCCGCTATTTGTTTTGAAAAACAGTACCAGCACCACCATGGCAATCACCACAAAAGTCAGTGATATGACAATCTTAGCCATATCGAAATCCATGGGCAATCGCCCACCAAGCAGATCAAAAATAGTGGTGACTCCTAACAGGGTCAGATTGGAAGACCCCTGCATCACCATCAGGTTGATGGTGTAGAGGCCCGTCATCGTCAGAATCCCGGAGAGAATAGCAGGAATGCGGAGCTTGGTCTGCAGCAGGGCCGTGACCAGACCGGCCAGTCCGCCAGCCAGCAGGGAAAGAAGAATCCCTAAAACAGGATGTCCGTTCACCGCTGAGATGGTCATGACGGCCATGCCAAAGACAAAGCTTCCTTCGGCAGTTAAATCCGGGGTGTTAAGTACTCTAAAACTAATGTAGATGCCCATGGCAATGAGACTATAAATAAGGCCCAGTTGCAGGGAACCGATGGCTAATGACATAATGTTTCTCCTTTAAAGGTCAGGCGGTCTAAATGTTATTTCACAATCACAGCGGTATTGCTAAGATCAGTCGGTAGCTTAATGCCGATCGCGTCGGAAGTGGTTTGGTTGATCACGGTTTCGGTCGCTTCTACTGCTACTGCCGGAATATCAGCCGGGGTTTTGCCGTTTAATATTTCAATGGCCATATCGGCTGAGGCGGCGCCAATAGCCGTATCGCCAATGGCAACAGTGGCCAGCGCGCCAGTGTTTACCATCACAGTGGAGCTGCCGTAGACTGGTTTTTTAGCCGTTTTGGCTGCTTCGGCAACGGTTGGCATGGCATTCTGAATCACTGAGTCGTTAGGAATAAAGATCGCATCCACCTGACTTAACAAGCTGTCAATGGCCTGTTTAACTTCGGATGAATTGGTGACCACGGCTTCTTTGATTTCATAACCCTGGGCAGTCATATAGTCTTTGGCCTTGTTAACCGTACTGACGGAATTGACCTCGCTGGTGTTATAAATAATCCCAAACGTTTTAACGCCCGGGGTCAGCGTTTTTGACAGGTCTACAATTTTGTCTACTGGGATGGGATTGGAGGTTCCGGTGGCGTTGTGATCGGGTTTTTCCATGGTGGTGACAATCCCGGCTTTAACCGGGTCGGATACCGCAATAAACACCTGTGGTGTTTCGGACTTCATGTTGACAAAAGCCTGGGATGCCGGTGTGGCCACCGTGGCGACTAGATCATAACTGCCGTCGGACATTTCCTGAGCAATCGTATTAAGAGCCGAGGTATCACCCTGGGCATTTTTTACCACGATTTCCATGTCATCTTCGGTGTATCCCTGATCCCGAAGCTGTTTGATAAAGCCGTCACGCATGGCATCAAAGGCGCCGTTTTCAATCATTTGAATCACGCCAACCTTTAATTTCTTATCCTCAGTCGTGCTGCCCGTTCCCGATGATGCACAGGCGGCTAACGACAGGGTCATCGCCAGGGTTAAAACGACTGCGGTCATTTTCTTAAAAACATTCTTTTTCATTTCTTTTTCTCCTTTTTTTGTGTTATTTATTGGTGTTTTTATTGACATTTTCCAGCTCCAAAAACGCTGCTTTTAGCATTTCCAGCGTGATCTCGTAGGGGTTGTGGCGGATATCAGCCATTTGGGTGATGGATTCCAGATAAGGTTCTAACTGTTTATAATTTAGATCGAGATCGGCCAGAGCATGGGGCAGCCCGGTTTCACAGTTAAAATGATAAACCCGCTCAAATTCTTCCCGTTGGCCATCCACCAGCAGCAAAATCAAAATACCAAAGGCAACAATCTCACCATGAAGGTGGGTTTCATTATCAAAGCCGGGAATCGTGGTGAGGGTATAATAGATGGCATGGGCCAGACCACTGTTGTAATCCGGGGTATGATCCAGGGTGACCAGAATGGATACCAGCGCAGTGGTGACAATAACGATCAGGACAGCCTGCTCAAAAGCTTCATTGACGACTTTTTCCTGATTGGCATGGAGTGCCAAAACCCCGTGCGTGATGATTCCGTCGGCACATTGACTACTGATGTTTACGCCCATGGTCAGGGCGTGGTTCAGTGCTTCGCCTCGGGCGGAAATACTGGCCTCATAATATTTGGCATAGGTATCTCCCAAACCGGCCCAGAGGTATTTTACTGGTGCCTCAGCCAGCACCTGGGTTTGGATAAAGGCATGTTTGGGCGGTTCTTTTAAAAACTCGGGTCTTAAAAAGCCGCCATCCGAACCATACATAATTGAAACACTGGTACAGGCAGAACAATTGGAGGCGATGGTGGGGAATGAAAAAACCGGCTTAGCCACCTGTTCGGCCACAAATTTTCCGGTATCCAGCACCCGTCCGCCGCCGATGGCAAAAATCATCTGGGCATCCGTAGCAGCGATTTCTTTTTTCAGCTTTTCGACATTTTCATAGGTACACTCACCACCATAGTGAAGGGTTTTTACCACTTCAAGACGACTCTTGTCAATCGCCGCATCGAGAACGTTTCTAGCCGCTTGATAGCCGTGATCCCCGACAATCAGCACCACCTTTTTACCATAGTGGGAGCAGATCGCATCAATGTGATCATAACTTGACTGCCCAACGGTATAATTTGATAAATTAACACTGTATGTCATCTGGTATCTCCTTTTTTTCTAAAAAACAAAAAACTCCTGTCCTTACATAGGACAAGAGTTTAAATTCCTGCGGTGCCACCTAAATTGATGTCCTCAAACCAAGTTGAGATCCATCCACTTTAATACGTACAATCATACGCTTTCCTTTGATAACGGACGGAATCCCCGTTGAACATTACTAAGCCATCGGCCGTTCTTTTCACCCTCATGAATCCATTCCCGATTGCGATAACTGCTGCATTCTCACTATCTGCAACTCACTTTAGCATCTTTCCAATAGGTACTACTTTCAATCAAAGGTTTATTTCTGTTGTCTAAGATGATACCATATTCAAATAGCTTTTGTAAAGTCTCAACTATCGATTCTTTTTTAATTATTCTGAGATCAAACCTTTACTAAGCAAAAATTCATGAGCAACATCTTCTGGTGTTCGACCATTTACGTCCACTTCATATGTCAGGTCTGTCATTATTTCATTTGTAAACTGTCCCCCTAAAGAGTTTAATACCGCTTCAAGATCAGGCGCAATTTCATTGTATCGTTCAAACAAATCGTTTCTGACGAGTAGAGCATCATTGTATTCCGGGAAGAAATTTCGATCATCATCTAAAACAACCAGTCCGGTTTTTTTATTCATGCCATCGGTTGTATAAACAATCGTAACATCAATATTACCACTTTCAATTGCGGAATACTTCAAGGCCATATCAAGGGGTTTGTTCTCTTTAAAATTCAGACCGTAAAATTCGGTAAATGGGCCATATTTCATACTTCCTTCTTCGGTATAGAAACCATGTTCGGCACCAAAGACCAACTGATCAGAAACAGCGGCGAGATCAGAAATGGTTTTTAAATTATACTTTTGTGCCGTTTCCGGAAGTACCCCGATGGCATAGGTATTTTCAGATCCTATTTTATCCAACATATGCACACCTTTTTCAGTTGAGGCCACTTCATTGGCATAATCATATAAGGTCATGCCTTCTGGAATGTTCGTGGTATCTAACTTCAAATAGGTGGTCAGCAGGGTCCCATCATATGAATTTAAAATATCAACATTCCCGGCAACCATTTCTTTAAACGTATTTACCTCATCCATTTCATCGCGAATATCCACCGTTGCATCGGTATGATTTTCAACCACCATTTTAACCATCTGATTGATAATTTTCATTTCCGAAAAGGTTCCATCATATATGATGATCGAGGCCTCTTCTTTTCCCGAACTACAACCGGCAACGGACATTGTCAACAATAAAACAACCAGTAAACTCATTATCTTTTTCATTTTTTTCTTTTCCTTTCATTTCTAAAAATTCTATTTTTCTTTCCACTCATCACAACATACCAACAGCTAAAATGCTTTTTTAAAATACTTTATTGTTGGTTCCCTTTGTTAAACGTCGATTAATCACGATCATCAATACATCAAATAGTACCGCCATGATCATCAGTGACAATGTCCCTGAGACGATTAAATTCATATTTTGCGTTCGAATCCCCTGGTAAATTACTTTGCCCAACCCACCTCCTCCAACTGAAGTTGCAAAGACCGCGACCCCTACCGTGGTCACTGTTGCAATCCTGATTCCAGTAAAAATCATTGGGAAAGCCAGCGGAATTTCGACTGAAATCAGACGATCTAATTGCGTCAATCCCATGCCTTTTCCGGCCTCCTTAATCCCGTTATCAACATTTTCCAAACCGACACAGGTATTATGAACAATCGGCAACAGTGAATACAGCACCAGACCTGAGATCACGGTCATTTTTCCCGGACCCAAAGCAATGATGATCAACCCTAACAGCGCCAAGGCTGGTATTGTCTGTAATATTTCAACCGACCATAAGACGATTTTCCTTCCTGATGGTTTTAAATAAGCCAAAACACCGATCGGCAAGCCCACCACAACTGAAAATATTACTGTCATTATAACAAGATAGAGGTGTTCCAGTATAATTGATGCATCCATTATTTCACACTCCTTATTCCTTTGGGCACAACGACACGGCGAAGCACATCAATTAGCAGACTAAGGACAATCGCCATAATTGCCGATGGAATGGCACCTGCCAGAATCAACTGATCATTATTCGAGGCAATGCCGATATAAATAAATTCACCTAATCCCCCCAGTCCAATCATTGCCGCTAAAACCGCCCAACTGACAGTGTAGATGGTTGACATCCTTAATCCGGCAATAATAGAAGGCGAAGCTAACGGCAGTTCAACTTCAATCAGGATCTGAAATGGCGACATCCCACACCCTTTGGCAGCTTCAATGTATTCCTTTTTGACATCAAGTAAGCCGGTATAGGTATTTTTAAGAATTGGAAAAATGGCGTAAACCGCCAGCGCAGAAATCACCGTTGCGGGAATCATCCCGAGGTATAGAAAAAGGATTCCAATAAACACAATTCCAGGAATTGTCTGAAATACCGAAAGTAGCGGCATTACGATCTTTGCATATTGAGGAACACGAGATAGCAGAATGCCCAGTACCAATGCGATCACAAAGCCGATAGTCACTGAAGTAAGGACGTAAAATAAATGAACTTGAAAAGCGGTAATCAGGCGATCACCATATGTTTCGAGAAAAATCATTGCATATCACCCCACAAAGTATCAGCCATGGCGGTTGCCATGCTAGTCTTTGAAATGATTCCTGCAACGGTTTGGTCACTGTTCAAAACGACCACATAATTGTCACCAGAATTATAAAGTTTATCAAACGAATCCTTGGCATTTTCTAAAATGTCGGAGGTGATATTTTGATACGGTTCGATTTCACCAATGCTACCTGAGGATTTACCATGCTTTTTGATATCCTTAATGGTTACAACGCCAGCATAGGTCTCATCTTCATTCTTGATGACTAACGAGTCGATATGCTGTCGTGCCATTAAGTCGGTACATTCACGAATGCTCTTTTTCTTTTGAACGCTGATCACATTCTCACTCATAAAATCAGCTGCTGTTAGATTTAAAGGGTCTGTTGCCAGCGATGATTTTCGCATAAAATCACGAATCAACGGACTCGCCGGATTTGCCAGCATCTCCTCTGGTGTCGCCATCTGAATAATTTTTCCATGCTCCATAAAAATAATTTTATCCGCCAAGTCCAGGGCCTCATTCATATCATGAGTCACAAAGACAATGGTTTTTTTAAGTTTTTTATGCAGCTTCACAATCTCCTTCTGAAGCGTCGCTCGCGTCATCGGATCCAGCGCACCAAAGGGCTCATCCATTAAAACGATCGGCGGTGATGCGGCTAAAGCCCTTAAAACACCGATTCGCTGCTGCTGACCACCCGACAGTTCAGGTGGATACTTATGGGCATATTCCTCATAGGACATATCAACCATTTCCATCAGCTCTTTAGTAATTTTTTTTATCTCTTGTTTGCTGTATTTCAGCCGTTTCGGCACAACACCGATATTCTGTTCAATGGTCATATTCGGGAATAAACCAATTTGCTGAATGACATAACCAATCTTTCGTCTTAATTTAACGGGATTGACTTGCGAAATTTCCTCACCATTAACGAATATTTTTCCCTGCTCCGGCTTAATCAAACGGTTAATCGATTTTAAAGTCGTCGTTTTTCCACAACCACTTGGACCAATCAGCACCACAAATTCTCCGGGTTCAATGTTAAAACTTAAATCGTCCAGGATAACGGTATTTCCATATTTCTTTTTTACGCTTTCAAAACGTATCATTAGATAGAACCTCTCTTTTCTTGATCGTCGGTTTTGCTTCGATGTACATCGATAAAAATTTTTAAAAAAAAAGCAACTCTTATCTGTTGTTGTCATTGCTAGAACCAACGAGTGTTTCTATCTCTTCCAACATCATTTATGACATTGCTTTTTAGTGGAAAATTAAAATTATTGCTAAAAAATATAATTTCAATGTTTAAATGCTAATTTACTTCAATCCCGCTGTATCTGAATTTCGCACTGTCACAATCTATCTGTTCCAAACATATTTTTTTTGCATTGAAAACAAATTTAACCATTATTATTTATTAATCCTAACCTATTATTCCGTAGTTGTCAAATTTTGTTATGTAACTAAACTTCACATCATTTTTTTATCTGTTGATTCTGTTTGCAGACATTGCAAACCTAAACTCAACACTCTGGTTGCTTTTTCAATGGTCTTTAGCTATTTTTTGTTCTTCTATTAAATCACTTTTTTATCACGTTTATTTAGATCAAAGCTGCTACCTCGTTGGCAGCCCAGATGGCGCCGCGGATATTTTTTATCACCTGACTGTCGCCAATATTGTATACCTGGTAGTCGTTTCTTAATTCCTCATATAAAGAAGGTGCTGGTTCAAATCCCACCGCAATCATCACATGATGGGCCGGGATAAGGTGTTGCTGACCCTTTGCTTCAATGACGGCACCTTCTTCGGTGACTGCCTTGAGTGTTGCGTTAGTGATAATTTCGCTATGATAAAAAGCCAGCAGGTCCTTAAGCATTTGTTTGTTGGCCGGGGCCAGGGGAATGCCGGCAGTTAGAATATCCGGGGCGGCATCCACGATGGTCATTTTATGACGATGCATGGCCAGATGAAGAGCCGCCTCACACCCTGCCAGACCGCCGCCAATGGCTGGACACCGGGGTCCGACATAGGTTTTATCACTAATCACATCGATCGCATTGGTCACCTTTTCGCTATCCATTCCCGGAAATGTAAGCTTCCGGGCCTCTGAACCCTGGGCAATAAAAACAATATCCGGTTTGATGGTCGCTATTTTTTCGAGGGTTGCCGGTTCATCGAGGCGGACTTCGACCTTTAAGTTTTCCAGCTCTGCTTCATACCAATGAATCAGCCGATCGTCTGCCGTTTTTAAGATCCGTTTGCTGCTGTATTTAAGCTTGCCGCCCAGGCGATAGCTTTTTTCAAACAGGATAACCTGATGTCCCCGCAAAGCGCTGACTCGGGCGGCTTCCATTCCTGCCGGACCGCCGCCCACCACGACCACTTTTTGAGGCGTTTTGGCTGCTTCACTTTTTAACAACAGTTCCCGATTGCAAGCCGGGTTAACGGTACAAGAGGCTTCGCCCCCGGCGATTTTATTAGCCAGACAGCCATCATTACAACCCAGACAAGGCCGGATCGCTTCAACCTGGCCGTTTATTAACTTTTGAGGAAGATCGGGATCAGCCAGCAAAGGCCGACCTAGTCCCACCGCATCCAACAGCCCTTTTTCAAGCGCATCTGCCGATAAATCCGGATCGTCCATTTTTCCGGCTGCCAATACCGGTACCTGAACGACTTTTTTCAGGGCCTCGCTGAGATTCAGATAAACCCCTTTGTCGAAATAGGCCGGTGGGTATTTCCAATAGGAAGCTTTCTCAAATGTGCTGATGCCAGCCGCCACGTCAAAACCGTCACAGCCCGCCGCTTCCAGCATAAGCGCCGCAGCCAGGGCTTCATCCAGATCACGCCCCTGTTCTTTAAATTCTTCGTCGGGCAGAGCCTGCCCTCTCCCGGCTTTTAAATACGTTTTCATTGCCAAACGTAGAATCACCGGGAAGTCGCTACCACAGGCTTCCTTGATGGCAGCAATGATTTCCGTCACGATCCTAAATCTGTTTTTAAGATCGCCACCGTAGCAATCCTTTCGCTGATTAAAAAGGGCCAGGGTAAAACCATCCAGCAACTCGCCGGACTGGATTTCCACACCGTCATAACCGGCGGCTTTGACAATTTTGGCCGAGTAGGCAAAAGACTCCACCAGTAACCGGATTTCCGCTGTAGTCATCGCCTGGCAGTGCTTAATTTGTTCGATCCGGGCGTCTTTCGTCAAATTATCCAAACCGGCAGCCAACTGAACAACTATTTTGCAACCATCGGCATGGATTTCCTCGGTCATTTCCAACCCCGCACAAATATAGGCATCGGGGTTAAACCATGGCACCGGATTGGTACAAACGGTCTTTATTTCCCCTATATTTTTCACTTCATTGGCACCCGTAATGATCAGACCAACCCCGCCTTTAGATCGGGCCGCATAAAAGGCAATCGCCTCTTTGGTATAAGCACCATTTTCAGTGACGGTCGGAATTCCCATGGCTGGCATAAACAGTCGATTCTTAAGTCCCATCTCATTGATTGTGAATGGCTCAAATAGGGCACTGAATTTTTTATCCATTTTCTCCCTGCTTTCTCATTTTCAGATAATTACAAACTTCATAAACTAAATAAAACCGATTCTGCTAAAAAGGACATTCCCGTACTAACAATTGTTACGGTCGTTAAGTGGACACCTCAAACCATTCTTAAATTGTTTTATTTATCGCTTCCGCGAATTTGCGGATATGATCGACCATCTCCCTATAGGTGCTTTTCATTAATTCCGGCGGTAACTCATAGAGTTCGATGCTGTGTCGCAGCTTGACCATACCATTGGCCACGATTTCGTCTGCTGCAGTAATGTCAAAATCCGCTTCATAAACAACCTTACAATCGATGCTCGCACTAAACTTGCTGGCCAATGATCCCAGCAACAGCCTGGCCAGTGGATACTGTTCGTCAGTCACATAAAAGTCTACATAGGTTTCCGGGCAATGCGCCTCCCGTTGCTCTTCAATCAAAAATCCCTGACAAGCGCTCATGGTAAAAAATACCGTAACGGCATTAATAGCATCCACCAGTTCCCGGATGCCATCATCAATGTCATCGGGATTTTTTAAATAAACGGCCTTATCTGCTTGCGTAAAAATCGTGATCGGATTGGTTATCGTCCCTAAAAATGATAAATCCATCGTTTTCCTGCTTTCTTGATTACTCCTATTAAACATACCTGACAATCAGGTTCTTTCCATTTAGCTAAACACGAAAAGCCCGGTGTTAAAAAAAGACCATCCCAAACCAGGTAATCACATTATAGCCGTTTAAAAACGACAAATTATGCTGCTCGCAAATATCGGTCACCGAGATGGCATGGCTTTCCACGCAGGGATACATTTTATCCTGATGCTTACAGCTCGCATCAGGATAAGCGCACGTCTCACAGATGGCACAGGATTCAGCCGTTAGAATTAGCTTGTCATCATACTCACCAAAAACATTATTCTTAATCTCCTCCACAATTTCTAAATGCTCACATCGGGTCGCCAGCATTTCGTCCATATTGAGAATGTCACTGACTTCGGAGATGGTGCTAAAAATAAAACCATGATCATAGCTCAGGCACCGCTGTTTGCATTCTTCCAGCGTCCCAACTGCGGGTGGACAGGACCAGGATTTGCCGTATTGGGGGCATTCCAACTCACAAATGGTACGCACCGCCTGATAAAAATTGATTTCTGACGGGTCTAAAAACGCATATTCAAATATTGGATATGCAGAGATTTTCTTTTCGATATCTTCTTTTGTCATTTTTGTTTACCTCTACAATTTAATTTATTCCCTAAAAAAAAACAGTTACGCATCGCAACCGATTTTTTGCGACTCTATTTTATTGTGTGATCTTTTGTTTTAACATTATAACTATTATCTATCTTATCAATTATTTCTTTTCTGCGCAAGATATTTGCCAGCTCTTGATTGTCTGACTTAATTTGATTGTGATCCTGTTTCACCTGACAGAACTTCATCCGTTTGTTCTTTTTCTTACCCTAAGTCTCATTTGACGGGATTACGCGCCGCATAGTATAATGGAATAATCATGAACATAATCCATCCGATGATAATGCCATGGCATCAGATCGAACAAAACGTGTGTAGCTATAAAAATGGAGGCGTGACCATCACGACTCCATCTGACTTTTACATCCATTTCACTTTATCGCCATTAGAAAGGAGTCCTCTCATGATTAAAGCTCGTCTCTTATTACCGACGATCATCCTCATGCTTTTTTTGCTGGGAGGCTGCTCTGCACAACCAACTGAAATCGGAAAAAAAGCTGAAAACGGACTGCTTGATTTAACGCAATACGATCTAAAAAATCAAATCATTCCGCTGGATGGCGACTGGGCCTTTTACTGGAACCAGCTTCTGGAGCCAAACAGCATTGAAAAAGGTGCCCTTGATGGTTATTTCGCCTTTCCATCGTCCTGGAATAAATATGAAATCGATGATAAAAATATTCCCGGCGCTGGATATGCAACCTACCAACTGACCTTTACCGCTTCCGAAAATGAAATCCTGGCACTTAAGATTCCCAAGGTCCGTACCGCCTATCGACTCTTTGTCAATGGCAACCTGATCGCTACTGCCGGAACCTTAGGGATAAGCCAGAATGCCATGGTGCCACAATATCTACCCCAGATCGTCTCCTTTGCGGCGCTTCCAGGTGATAATGAGATTGTTCTTCAGATGTCCAATTTTTATATGTCCAGCGGCGGGCTGCTTAATAGTATCCTTCTTGGTGGTGAAGCACCACTGCTGGCTCTCCGCTATAATGGCCTTGCCTATAATCTTTTCCTTTTTGGAGCCCTGATGATGATGGGTGTTTATCATCTGGCTTTGTTTTTCTTCCGCAAAAAGGATCGGGCACCCCTGTATTTCGGGCTGTTCTGCCTACTGGTGGCAATCCGTACCCTAATGATTTGGTGAGTCTTTTCTTTATTTTGCCATGCCCAATCTTGACTTTGTAATTGCGCGCAAAATACAGACTCTGACCTACTATTTGGGAGCACCCCTGATTTTATTGTTTTTCAGAGCCATTTTACCCGACTATTTCGATCTCAGAATTATCAAAACGGTGATGATTCTGAGTATTGCCTATACCGCAGTCGTAATCATGGCACCCACCAATATTTATACTGCCATCAACCCATTGTACCAGATCTGGACCATTATTCTGATTATCTATCTCTTTGCCATGCTATTAAAAATCGCCGGGCACAAAGAAAAAAATAGTATCCTAATTGTATTAGGTGGTCTGATCATGATCACCACCGTTCTTATTGATACCATTACCCTAAGTCCCTGGATTAATGACAGTTGGCCACCCTTGTTAATGATGATTTTCCAGGGCGATGCTAACTCTTCCACCGGACAATTAATCTTTGCTGTTCTTTACTCCTTGTTGTTAGCTAAAAACTTTTCAGAATCCCTGGAATATCGAACCAGCATGGGTGAAAAACTCAGCGAAATAAATGATCATCTGGATGATCTGGTCGCAACACGAACCCGAGAGTTGACCACTGCCAATCAAAAAGTAGAACAGCAGAATTTCGAACTGGAGCAGATCAATCACGAATTGCAGCGACTTTCCCTACGCGATCCCCTGACGGAACTATGGAACCGACGAAAATATGATGAAACCATTGTCCTGGAATGGCAGCGCTGCTTAAGACAACAACGACCCATTTCGTTACTGTTTATTGACGTGGATTATTTTAAAAACTATAACGATTTATATGGCCATGTGGCCGGCGATGCAACCCTGATTAAAATCGGTGATACCCTTCGGACAGCCTTGTCCCGTCCCACTGATATGGTCGTTCGTTACGGTGGCGAAGAGTTTATCGTGCTTCTTTCGGAAATCAAAAAAGATGAAGCCATCAAAAATGCCAATCGCTTACGTAAAAAAATTGAAGCGCTCGCGATTCTCCATGAGGGATCTATCATCAAAAATTGTATCACCATCAGCATCGGCGTTGCCACCCTTCTTCCCGATCATCATTGTCACCATGAAGATCTGGTCAAAATTGCCGACAAAGCCCTCTATCTTGCTAAATCAACGGGCCGCAACCAGGTTGTTTATCTGGATAAATAACCAAAAGACCCTGCCGATTTTCCGGCAGGGTCTCTTTATTGTAATCCCGGAGGATTCTTCTTTTAATTCTCGTTCTAATTAATCAAGTTCCGAATCGCCAGAGCTATTTCGGTGTTATCCAGGTAAGCACCCTTTACAGGATCTGACCCATTAGCATAGCTCTTAAGCAACTCTGCTCCTGGTCCTTTAGCAAAGAAAGGAACCAGCTGGTTGGTATGATCCTGGCTGTTCCAGGCTAAGGTGGGCATTACACCTTTGCCATTATTTACAACCGCATCATAGACACCGGCAGTACCGGTAAGATATCCGGTTTCATGATCGCCGGTAACGATCACCAGGGTTTCCGACCAGTTGCTGTTGGTTTCAACCCAGTTACAAACAGCTTCTACCGAGTTGTTAAAATCAATTTCTTCCTCAATCAATCGTCCACCAGAATTACCATGACCGGCCCAGTCAATGGCACCACCTTCAACCATCAGGAAGAAACCCTCTTCATTGTTGTCCAAAACATTTAGCGCGCCCTTTGTCATCACGTCCAGGGTTGGCACATTGTCATTGACAGCTACGGCAAATGGTTCTGCTGCTAAATCACCTGAGCGGTTATACTGTAAGGTCTCGTACACTTCCGGTACGCCAATGACTCGCTCTGGTGTATTTCCTGTCTGGAGACTTTCAAACGCTTCTTTTGTCTGAATGAGGTTCCAGTTTTCGACTACGCCATCGTCATCCGCATCATTCCCCAGATTTCCAGCGACCAGGTTATCCCAGGTATCTTTTCCGCCGACATAACGATAGTTTTTGTCCTCAACCGTTGTTTGGCGTTCGCCATTATTGTCATACAGCGGATGTCCAGCTCCCATAATGACATCGGTTTTGCTGTCATTAATCATTTCATTGGCAATTTCACTATAATTTTGTCGGCTGGCGTTATGAGCGACAAACCCAGCCGGGGTTGCGTGACTGAATTCAACGGAACTGATTACCCCGGTTGACCGATTCAGAGCCTTAAAATCTTCGCTGAGATTAACCAGATTCTGCTCGTTTTCATCCACACCAATGGCCGCATTATAAGTTTTTGTTCCAGACGCCATCGCCGTAGCGGCTGCCGCTGAATCGGTAGGAAGATTTTTCAACAAATCAAAGCTGTCCCAAATGGTTGCCGGATCATAAACACTAGCTAAATCATCATCCATGCCCAATTCGTTGTGCGAATAGGTACTCATATTGACACTGGTCGGAAATTGTTCATAAACCTGAGCTACCGCTTTTCCCTCGGTATAATAATTCGTCGCCAGAATCTCATTGGATCCACAACCATCGGAGATCATTAAAATCACATTTTTAATTGATCCGGTATTAACTGGGGCGGGTGAACCTTTCGGTAAGACGACAACCTTGATCCCTTCGAGACGATAGGCTTTTCCTTCTGTTCCTGACAATTCACCGTTTTTCACCCAGTTCATCCAGCCGGTATTTTCAACATGAACCTGATAATAAACATCATAGTTTTGTGCTTCTGTTCCGGTAAGTTTAATTCGGATGGCTTCCAGTCTCAATGACTGACCTTCGGTTCCGCTGATATTTCCGTCGGTTACCCAATCCTGCCAGCCTTCATTTTGAACATGAGTTTGATACGTAACCCCCAAATTCTTGATGTCGCTGATACTAACTTTTATTCCTTCTAATCGTAACGATTTTCCAGTAGTGCCGCTAAGTGATTCTTTTGACTTCCAATCCTGCCAACCAACATTTTGAATCTGGGTCTGATAACTGCAATTTCCTTCAAATACCAGAGGTACCCCACTCGCATTGGTCGTTACTTCCTCGGCCAACACCCCGGTGGTCATCTGCATCCCCAACATTGCAGCCATTGATAAAACTGCAATACCTCGCTTCATTTTTTTGTTCATAACTCTCCTTTTCACCATCGTTTTTTCGGCATTTGCGACGTGCCCGACCCCTTGCCCTCAATGGGTCTTACGCAATCTATATTATCTTCACTCTATAGTATAGTATATCTCACTAATTATCCGCGTAATTGTTGATTCTGTTAAAAGAGCGTTAATGTTCCGTTAATCAATCCGGACATTCCGATTTACTTTAAGACGAAGTCTTATTATAATCTATATTTTCTCAATCATTGTTAATCTATTGTTGTTTAGAACGCGTTATCCAGGGTATATTTATTAAAAAGGGATGCTGTTTTCTGATCTGAAATCCGTTTTATACATGGTAATTGAAAAAAGCAATTTCAGATGACACATTAAATCAGATCGTAATTCTATGGCATTATTGCACCATTATGTCACTTCAATAAAAAAAGAAAGGGTGAACAAAAATGCTTTGGACTGTTGCTATTGTTCTCGTTGTTTTATGGTTATTAGGGTTTCTTACTTCTTATACCTTTGGCGGGCTTATTCATATTCTGCTCGTACTCGCGGTTATTGTAGTTGTAATTAATCTTATCCGGCGGAGATAAATATAAATCAGATTTAAACAAAGAAATTAAACAGGAGGCTTTAATTATGTCAAATCCAAAAGTTAAAATCGAGTCTACCAAAGATAAACTGGTGGGCGGAGTCAAGGAAAAAGTCGGAAAAGTTACCGGCAACGAAAAGCTGGAACTAAAGGGTAAAATTCAGGCTAAGAAGGGTGAATTGGAAGAAAAAGCAATACACATGGTTGATAAGGCCGAAGAATTTACCGAAGATGTCGCCGAAAACATCAATGATGCCATCAATGATGCCATCGATAAAGACAAATAAGATCAACACCAATTAAAAAAAACAGTGCCGTAATCCAGCAAATCGCTGGTTTGCGGCACTGTTTTTGTTAACTCCTGCTTATGGCTTTATCACCAATTCTGTCCAGACCGAAATGGATCCTGGTGCACATAAGAATCTGCCTATTCCATCCTCATTAATTGTCACGGTGTCTTCACGATTACCTAAGTAATCAACATAATCTTTTCTGGCATGTTGCTTGCCAATGTACATATCTTTATACCCTTGTTCACTGTTTGTCAGCAAAACTGCCATACCACCAGGATGTTCTTTATCACCTTCCCGGGTCCAGCCGATACAGTTAGAATGATCCAAATAATCGTTTTGTTTGCCATAAGCAGAATCAATCCGTAACGATAACAATTTGTCGATTAGATCCTGTTTGCCCTGAATCGGATTTTCTCCGGCAATCCCATAGTAGTCACCATAAAAAATGCATGGCAACCCACTTTCGCGCAATAATATCATGCCATAAGCCAGTGGCTTAAACCAGTCATCAACCCATGATTCGAGGGCTTGTGATGGTTGTGAATCATGATTATCGACAAAGGTTACCGCGATTGTGGGGTTTTTCTCCATCAAGGTATTGTGAAATATTTTACTCATGTCAAAACTATCTCCGGATTGACTTGCCTTCGAAAAATTCATATGCAAAGAAACATCGAACAAATCCACATTACATCCGGTATCCTCAATATAATCTTCCAATGTTGCGTAGTTTTGTTTCCAATATTCACCTACTGTATAAAAGTCATCACCTTTTTTTGCACGGATGTTTTTGATAAACTCATCAATAAATTCGCCTTCAATATGTTTAACCGCATCCAACCGAAAACCATCAACGCCGGTTTCGCCTATATACCATTCACTCCAACGCTTTATCTCATCTTTTACATCGGGATGATCATAATCCAGATCGGCATTCATCAGGTAATCATAATTCCCATACTCAGTGTCAACCTCGGTATTTTCCGCCCATCCTTTAGCGATTCCCTTAATCATATAGATCGCTTTTTTACCATTTTCCTGATTAAAATCGACGCCTGAAAAATGGTTCCAGTTCCATTGGAATTCAGAGTATTTTCCCTGTCTCCCGGGAAATGTAAATTTGGTCCAGCCTTCTATCTCATAGTCATCTGAAACTTTATTCTGTCGATTGTTGGGGTCGACTTCGTAGGCCGGAAACCGTTCGGATTCATCGGCTCCCGCTTTATGATTTAAGACAATATCGGCAATTGCTAAAATGCCCTGATCATGCAACGCCTTAATCGCGACCAGATATTCTTCCTTGGTTCCGTATTTTGTCCGCACCGCCCCCTTTTGATCAAATTCTCCCAAATCGTACAGGTCATAAATACCGTAACCCGCGTCATTGGTTCCCGTTGCTTTTGTTGCCGGGGGCATCCACACCAAACTAATACCAATTTCTTTTAAGTGTTTTGCATCCTCTTTCAGTCTTTGCCAAAGGTTACCATCATCTGGTAGATACCATTCAAAATACTGTATCATTGTTCCGTTTTTGCCCATTTTAAAACCCTCTCATTCTTATTAAATGTATGTCGAATTAATATCCATCTACAAGAATTCTTGCCTTTTATTTTTGTATTTTTGCTACTGTTATTTATTACCCAAAACAACAGCGAATAATAACTTGCAAGAATTTTAAAGGGTAAAAGATCCTAAATCAATCGATGGGGCATTTAATTTCTTTAATGCGTGAATCCCGATGGTCCTTTATTTTGCGTCGCTTTGCCATGAATTAAAATATGTGCCGAATCAAGTTCCTTAATGGCATGCTTGAAGTCGGTGATAAATTGAATCGCACTTTGCATATTCAGATCCTGACGAACAACCACCCGCTGAATGATGACATTCGCTAAATTATCCGGCAATGGGTAGGCTGGAACCTGCCAGCCATTCATTCTGACCCGATCCGCTAAATCATACAGACTCCATTCTTTGTTTGCCTTTAACTTCCAGCAAACAATTGGTATGTTTTTACCATCATTGTAAATTTCAAAGAGTCCCGTATCTTCAATTTCTTTACCAATATAGACTGCCACATCCTGGGTTCTTCGATGAATACTGATATATCCCTGACGCCCACAACGAAGGAAATTAAAATATTGTCCGATGATTTGACTGGCGGAACACGAAAAATTTATGGCCATGGTCGGCATGCTTCCGCCGAGATAGCTGACGTTAAAAATCAGTTTCGAAGGTAAATACTTTTTATCCTTCCAGATAATCCAACCGACACCAGGATAAACCAAACCATATTTGTGCCCAGAGGTATTTATGGAAACGACATTTTTCAGCCTAAAATCCCATTTCAAATGGGGATGAATAAACGGTGCAAACATACCGCCGGATGCTCCGTCAACATGAATGTATACTGGCAGATCGTGACTTTTGTTATATTCTTCAAGGAGGCGATCAAGACCTTCTACATCATCGTATTTGCCAGTATAAGTGATCCCCATGATAGCAACAACACCGATGGTATAATCATCGACACAATCTAATACCAGGTCTAAGTTAAGACTCATGTGGTTTTCATCCAAGGGTACCAAACGCATTTCGATATCCCAATACACACAGAATTTTTCCCAGCAGACCTGATAGCCGGAAGAGATAACAAGATTCGGCTTCTTTGTATAAATATCCAGCCCCTTTTCCTGTGCTCGTTTTCGCCAGGCAAACTTCATCGCCATACCGCCCAGCATACAGGCCTCGGAAGAGCCAACCGTTGAGGTGCCGATGAAATCATCCGCATCGGAAGCATTCCATAAATCTGCAATGATATTAACACAACGGTTTTCCAAATCAGCCGTTTGTGGGTATTCCGATTTGTCGATGGCATTTTTCTCCAACGTCTCCGACATAATTTTCACCGCCTCCGGCTCCATGTACGATTGGCAAAATGTAGCTAAATTCTGTCGTGCATTCCCTTCATCAATTAAGTCATCTTTAATCAATTGATACGCGATTTCCGGGTCTAAGGGATTTTCCGGTAAAGAAAATTGCGGAATCGGTTCGTCACAGGCTTCGGCACCAAGAACCGGGGTGATATAAACATTTTTTCGTTGATCCTCTTTGGATTTTTTTGAAACTAACATTTTTCCCTCCTCGTGAAATATTTCTGTTCCTATTTTTTATTTTCATTTCAAAGTCGTTCACTTTTAGTATTAATTGTAGCAGATATCTGGAATAATAAGAAGCGATTCTTCTATTACAAACGCTCACAGAAAAGTAGTCAGGTATCGATCCAAAATAATACTCCCTTCGCTTCCGACAGTTTTTAGCTGTCGGCGACGAAGGGAGCCTTCTTACATTTGCTAATTATTTAACGCATTGTTTTTTTTCTAAATCAGTGAATCTAGATCTGATTTATAAAGGAGCTACAACGGTGCTCTGAATTAAAGTAACTGCTGTCTGGGTCAGTAAACGACCATTGATCGATGCTTGATCTCCCAGACCGATGTTTGTGTTGCCAAGTACAATTCCTTCAAAATGGCCGCCCGTTCCAATTGAAACGGTTTCTGCAGCTTGCCAGAATATATTTTTGGCTTGTACGCCACCAGCTAGAATAACCTTTGTATCACTGGCTTGAGTGATTCCTTTTGCGATTTGGAAGATGAAGATATCATCAGGACCGCCATTAAGGGTAACATCCGAATTGATTAAAACCTCATTATCCCAGCTGTAAACGCCAGGGGTTAGAGTTTGACCACTTAAATCTCCAGTAAACTCATTTGTATAATCGACAGCTCTTCCAGCCGCATCAACATATGCTGTTTCCATATCACTTACCGCCGTGGTAAGGTTAACATCTGTTGGCGCTGCGTAGTTTGACGCATAAACTTTACCTGTAACTTGAGGTGAAGTCGCAAACACATTCGTCGCATCAGCTGTCAGCGAGAATCCTGTAATGGCTGACGCAGCTATTGGGCTAACACCGATATCGCCGGTAATTGCCGAATCTGGCACGGTTGAAATGCCTGTTTTTGCCAGGATCGCATAATTAGCCGATGTCCCAAGGTTGACCGGTTCAGTAACGGTTGGGTTTGGTGCCGAAACGGTTACGACACAACTGTCTGTCATATTGCCATCAACAGTTGTTACCACAATCGTGGCGATTCCAGCACTGACACCGGTAACGATGCCGTTTTCATCGACGGTAGCGACGGCAGTATTGTCGGATGACCAGGTGACGGTTTTATTGGTGGTATCCACTGGTAAGACGGTTGCTGTAAGTGCTTGTGTCTCATCAACTAAAAGACTGGCCGTTTCTTTATCCAGGCTTACAGATACCGGATGAACAACCTCATCTGTTTTTATGATTCTAATTTCTAATGCTTCTAATCTTAAGCCCTGTTCGCTGGTGCCTGCTAATGCTCCATCAGAGACCCAACCCTGGGCCCAACCCTGATTTTCAATATGGACACGATACTCAACTGAGTATCCGGGCATGTTGAGCAGATTCATGGTGACTGCTTCCAAACGCAAACCCTGGCCTTCAGTACCTGCCAGTTCGCCATTTTTTCGAACGGCCTGGTCACCCTCATTTTGCACATGGACATTATATTCGATCCCGGCCTCGGCAGGAGCATTAACCAACTCAATTTTTAAAGCCTCCATCCGAAGTCCCTGACCTTCTGTCCCTGACAGTTCTCCATCAGAGACCCAGCCTTGAGCCCAACCTTGATTTTGTACATGAGTTTGATATGTTACACCAACCTCACTCGCAGCCTCGGTGGTAAGCTGATCTTTTTGTGCGAAAACGTTTCCAGTTAGAAAGAAACTAGTAAATAAAAGGAACGATGCTAATAATAATGCTTTCGTTTTTTTGAAATTTTTCATTTTGTACTCCTTAGTTTTTTATATTTTTGTCTTTTGAAACTCGAAAAGACAGTAAAGATACCATTTTTTTGATAGAAAACTATCTTAACTTCTTCGAATACTGTTTATTTTTCTCCTTTCGATACCATGTATCATATCATGCAAATTAACGGAATTTCATTTTTATTGAAAATAATCCATAAACACCATTAACATTAAAGAAACCTCGACCTAAACAAACTAATGCCTACCAAGCGGCTCACTTTGTTTCTTTCTTTACACAGCATTTACTAAAAGTGAAATCTTTGGTAAAAAAGCAAGCTGGTTTCTCTCGATCCCAGCTTGCTTCTTACCTGTTAATCCTGTTCCAATGCACTACTATATCATGAACAGCGTTCCCGCTCCATGGGTCAAAGCAGATACAACAATGAGTACTAAAAGCGCCACACAATCAATTTTGCAATATTTAAAAACATATCCGACAGCCCATGATAACAACATCGGAAATGTCCCCCTTTTCTACCCCGTTATCAATAATCGATGCCATTAATAATGGAATAATGACTTCCATTATAACTTCAAGAATGACATAAACAGAAGCAAGTATTGAGTCTTTTTTTAATTTATTATCTTTTTTCACAATTTGCCTCTATCATTGTTCGTTATCTATCGTTTCATTCCAGGTGACACTTTGAGTATTTCTCTGGAACAATAAATTAATTTGTGTTAAAATAACCGTAATGAATCATTTTTAAGAACATATTTGTCCGATATTAAGTTGAATTCACGGATATACGAACAGTATTTTTTGCTTAAAGAGCTTGAGCTCAGAAGTGACGACAAAAACACCATGGCTGTCGTATTCGACTTATTTTCACAGGAAAATTTGACTGATAATAATGAAAAACTGCCGGAGTGGAGCGCCATCGATTTGTTTATCGATAAAGTTACTGAATTGGAACTGGATTTGATTATCACTATTCGGATGGATGCGATGCGCTATGAACTCTACAGCGATAATTTTAAAATGTTTATTGAAAAATCCATTCAATATTATGGTCTAAGACATATCAAAAATTGGGAATATCAGTTTATCTGCAGAAGTTCCGATCAGCTAAGCGATTCTCGAATTTACATCGAGTATCTTCTGGCTCGATTAAACGGCGGCAAAGTGAAGAGCCTACTTGCTTGATGTCCATCAAACAACCGTATCTTCTGGTCTAGCCAGTAAATTCTTAGAAAGTTCTGATGGTACCTATTGTATCTTAAAAGAAAAAAGGCTCTT
Organism: Acetobacterium sp. KB-1; assembly: GCF_003260995.1. Taxonomy (NCBI): domain Bacteria; kingdom Bacillati; phylum Bacillota; class Clostridia; order Eubacteriales; family Eubacteriaceae; genus Acetobacterium; species Acetobacterium sp. KB-1. Next base: position 3,093,623 of record NZ_CP030040.1, on the reverse strand, counting down.
TTAGGCAGGAAACAGGTGCTGTAATTGCAGTCTTTAATCTAGGAATATCCTATAATAATAAAAGATCCAAGATCCCAAACTGAGTCTTTATCCCATTATTTACATAAGATATATTCGTTGAGGGGGCCTTGCAAAAAACATAAAAGCAAATGATACATACAAACATTTGTTTGAAGGAGAGTGTGATGAAAAAGCATACAGTTATAATATTTTTTAGTATTACAATCATTATTTTTTCTATTGTTTTCTATTATTTTTCAATCATCAAGCAGGATAATAATACAATTAACCAAGTAAGTCAAATAAATGATCCGATATCAGCTAACGAAAAAGAAAAATTATTTAAGAATCCTTATATCCCAAACGGCTTTAAATCTGTCGATATTGGAGAAAGTAACTGGTCTAAAGACGATCAAGGCTATGTAAATTGGAATAAAGGATTAGTTATTGAAGATATTTTAAATGGAAATCAATTTGTATGGGTACCTGTTAATCAAAATGAAGTTACCTATAATAATTTAGAAAACTGGGGAAAAACAAAAATTGATCTTACGGATAAAGATCGGAATCAAATTGATGAAAACGGAGGATTCTATATCGCACGTTATGAGTGTGGTGTTCCAAAAGAAAAAAACGAACAATTAGAAAATATAAATAAGTCTACAAACGATGTATCAGGTATTCCGGTTTCTCAACAAGGTAGTCGACCATGGAATTATATTTCATTTGATAATGCCCAGAAAAATGCAATGCTAATGTATGATCATGAAGATACACATAGTGAAATTGTTTCCGAAGCTTTCTGGAATATTACGATGCAATGGCTTAGAAATTCAGGATATGACGTTGATAAAGACAGTAATGGTTTTGGAAATTATTCAAATTCATATTTTTCTTTTTCAGGTTTATATTCGTCAGATTACGGAAAAACCTATAGTTTTAAAGAAGCGGGTGAAAAAGAGGATAAGAACTTGATTTTAGCTACGGGAATTGCCAGTAGACATGTGACAAATAATATTTACGATCTTGCTGGGAATCTAAACGAATTTGTGAATGGAAAAAAGGCTGTAGTTTATGGCGGAAATTATGATAATATTTCAAAAGCAGCCGCAAACTCATATTTGAATATATCTGAAGCAAATGATAAACAAGGATTTAGAGTGACGCTTTACCATAATGAATAGTTTTTCAATTTAAAATACCGTTTTGCATTTTAAAAGCTTATAAAAATAAGATTAAGGGGGTATTAAAAAGCTGACTTCTGTACAATACAGAAATCAGCTTCTAGCCGCCTAGGCTTTTAAAATGCCCTTGATACAGGGTCTATTTCATTTTTAACAGGTTCTATCTAACATCCATTGATACGTAGTTCGTGGTGGCGTAGAAGGTGCGTATCTATCAGTATCCCCTCCCATAAATTTTGTTATTATAATTTACTCTACGACAATGTTCTTTCTATTTTTACAAAATTATTTGCTTTATGCAAATAATTTCTTTAAATGTCTTACGTTGCACTCTAAGCCTATAAACAAAATACCGCATATAATGGAATCGACAAGATATCATTTTCAAATCCAAAATTTTTGCCTGAGATACGAATCGAATAATCCGGATGATAGTGTTTGAGATAAACTGATAAACTTCTTGATTTGACATTTTCCCTTGCTTTAACCTCAATCGGCAAAACATCACTGTGTTTCTCAATTACAAAATCAACCTCGGATGTTCCCGAAGTCCAGTAATATAAAGGGTATCCCTTTTGTATTAAAGCAGTGGCAACATAATTTTCAGTCAGTGCGCCGATAAAAACATGATCATTACCTTTAATAATGTCATATTCATTGACGCCAGCCCGGTGCGACAACAGTCCAACATCACCCATATAGAGTTTAAACGAAGCCATATCTTTAAAAATAGCCAATGGATGTTGACCTTGTTCGACCCGCTCGCATTTTAGGACGATTCCCGCTGCCAAAAGCCAATCAATTGATACCCCAAATAATGATGCCCGGCCCCCCCTGGCAACAACTTTATATTGAAACTTTTTATTATCTTTGGCCAACTGCGCTGGTAGACTATCAAAACAGGCCATGATTTTCGTTGTGTCGCTATATGTTGCATACTTGGCCATATCCGCAATGTAGGCATTGATGATCGCTCCCTGGATTTCTGCTACCTCAAGCAAGCTGTTGTGTTTCGAATATTCTTTTACAGCTTCAGGCATGCCACCGACAATTAAATATTCACGATAAAGACCCATTGCCTTTTTGTGCAAAGCCGGATCCAACGGCTCACTTTTTTCATAATACACCCTTATTTCATCTGCCAGCATTTCCTGATTCTTCGCCCACAGGAATTCTTCAAAATCCATCGGATACATATGAATTTGATTAACTTTCCCCACCGGGAAACTGAAATCTTCACGTTTTATTGCCACACCAAGTAAACTGCCCGCACCGATGACGTAATATTCTGGGGCATCTTCACAAAAATATTTCAAGCTTGTCAAAGCACGCTCACAGGCCTGAATTTCGTCAAAGACAATTAAGGTTGTCTCCTTATTAATTTTCTCACCAAAATAAACCTCAAAGCGATGAATTAAAAAGTCTGGAGAAATATTTCCCTGGAAATCTTCAGCTAATTCCCTGTTCAATTCAAAATTGATATAAATCGTGTTCTGAAAATGTTTTTCGCCAAAATATTTGATACTAGTGGTTTTCCCAATTTGACGAGCACCATAGATTAGTGCCGGCTTACGAGAATTTTTATTTTTCCAGGAGATTAAAACATCTTCAAATTTTCGTTTCATTATCGCTCTCCACTGTGTTTTTTCTTTTAATTTACCATGATTGGCACAGATAAGTCAAATAAAATGTGTTAGATATACATTTTATTTGACTTATCTGTGTTTCTTAATGATTAGTTATAACCGGTTTTAAACCTTCCAATATTCCGGAAAAATAGTCTAACTCAGTTATCTCTCTGCAATTTTATAAGTACGTTTAGACTTCTTATTTTTTCTTCCATACAATGTTTTCAACATTATCTATCGTCATTCTTCCTGCAACTGATATAGATTTCTCTGCCACTAAATCCTTTAAGATTTCAAAAGTCTTCTCAATATTCAAACCTAAATACTCTGCGACGTTTTTTGTTTCAGCAATCATCGCTACATTGATGTACTTCAAAGTTTTTTCCTTGTACAATAAACTGTCTTCCTCAATTGTTTCAAAAGCACCTCCATCTATTATGATTTCTCCATTTTCATTTACTAATTCCGTCAGAATTTTTATTTTATCGAAATATTTATTGACTTCCTCTAATAATTCTCGATTTGAATCACCCACAGCGATTCTATTTTTTTCTAATGTATGTTGCAAAAACAATACCACAATAGGAATCAATAAACTAGCTATTGCTGCAATATACTGTGCAATAGTTCCAGTTGCCACCCAATCGATTCCAAGTTTAGAGTCATATACGATTCTAAACCCTTTTTGATAAAGAATGTTTGAAATTATAATGATTATCACAACCAAAGAAAAACCTATAATTATATTTCTTTTGTGTCTTTTGAATAAGTCCATATTTTATACCACTTCCATTTTGAATTTATTACAACTATTAGATCTCAGTAACTTTATAATATTGGGTTTCCAACTGGCTACAAATATGTAGAAAATTTGTTTAATGAGGGTTTTCAAAAAAGTCTTATTCTTTTCCTTTTTTTCCTGGTTTGGAAACCACAAATCTCAGCATGGTCTAATACCATTGATCTTGATACACAGAAACAGAAAATTCAGTTTTTAATGACTATATAGAATTTCATAGGGCAAAAGTGTCGTCTCCTTTAGTGCATTTTAGTAAATCAATCATCTTTTCTAAAATTGTATTCTATTATCGAATACTTTGCCCGAATAAATGAGCACGCAAGCGCATTTAACTGTAATATAATTGATTGATTTATTACCGTTAAAGCTTCTAAAAGACTATTAGAAATGCACATTTCTGGCAAAAGCACTTTCATTTGAGTGTTCCAAAAAAAACCTCTCTTTATTAAAAAAAATTCCGCACTTTTATTGATTCTCACAATTTCATCTTTATTTTTCAATTCACTACGCCTTAGTTCATGTAATAAATATCGAGTAAATACAAATATCCAAATTGCTCCTAATAATTCTTTATCATCTTTGGCCTTAAGTAGATACTCTAAAGTTTGCAAAGCACCGTTATTTATGGAATTACCACAATTCATAAATTTTTTTGGATTTAAATTTTCAAATTCTTTATTAAGAATCCAATCATATCCAATAAACTCCCATCCAGAATTTTTAATTAAAATGTTTCTTACATACACCCCTTTTGATAATTCTGGAAATTGAGACCAACAAATTTCTTCCCACTCATCGTAAATTTCTTTCCACGTTCTTTCATTTTCATTTAGATTCATAACAATTTTCTCTTTCTAATGTATTTTACAACAATACCATTGCACGAAAAAAATCTATTACTTTTATCAAGAGAATTTAAACATAAACATGCTGAACTTAGCCAGTTATGTGTATTGTATATTCGTTAACTTTCAGTATTAATTGTACCAAAAATCAAGAAAAATAAAAGCCCTTCACCTTTTAGATCCTACATTCCCGGATTATGTAACGAGAATATCTATTATTCCCTTTAATATGCGATTATTCCCTCGTAATACAATTATAATATATCGATGAAGAATTATTGTTTTAAAAGTCAAAAAACGTCTTTTTAAAGGGATTCTGCAAAATTCCTCGTTATAAATTCCGGGAATCTAGGTTAGATAGAACATAATTATCTGATCAGTATATCATATGCGAAAAAAAAACTGCTACTTTACGTAACAGGTTCTATCTAACATCAATTTTGATGCGTAGTTCATGATGGCGGAGAAGGTCATACTTAACTCCATAACTCGAATAAAAATTAATTCTGATAATGCACCCTGTTTATGCATTAAAAAATTTAAATATGTAACGCCCCCTCCGCCCCTTTACATTTGATTTCTTAAGCTCAGTCTTTCAGCTATATGAAATTTAACCATACAGTACTTCCCACTCTATTTCAAGATCTTTTTCCAATAATTCTATGTCTAAACAATTTTCTTTATATAAAGTACGAACTTCTTTCAGTCCAGCAAACGCAAACCGAGACCATGCAATCATATTTAAATGAAGTACAAATGTAATCATCTCACCACATGAACGTATCGCAGCATCAGCGCCATCTACAAGACATAACGTACCATGTCCTACAAGTAACATTCGCCTAAGTTCTGGGCGATCTCCAAATGGAATCGAATCTTTCCAACTTCTTTCATGATAAAAACGACTTTTAATTGCCCATAATAAACGAATGAATAGTTCGTTTATTGCAACAGGTATTGCCATCGCAATGCCATGGCGCATATCATAGCCTTTCTCAAACACCTTTGCCATTAATTCAGCTAAATTTTTCTGTTCTCCTTCTACATAAAAAGAACCAAAATTGCACAATTGGAACAGTTCAAAAAATGGTATACCAACACCCATTCCTCTGCCACCATTTTCATGACCACGAGTACCACTAGATCCTGCCATATCAGACATAATATGACCAATCCAGTTACAAAAGCCAGAAAAAAGCTTGGCTATAAAATTTCCACCTTTTAATTCAAAACCACTATCTTTTGGTTCCAATCTAATAATCTGACCATCAGAAATAAAACTTGCTTTTCCGGTAAATTGATCGAGAATTGAAAAGAATAATCCGATTAAATCAGGCGAATGTCCAAGGGACTTCAAATGATGGTTCTTGGTATTCATGTTTAGAATATTTTCACCCATTTCTAAATCTTTTGCGTACCTCGCATCATAATTCACTTTAAACCGACGTTCCAGATAGCCGATCGCACTTGCTATATTATCAGGTTCCTTTTTTAAGTTTGGAATCCCATTTTTTTTGTCTGCATTCCATACCATTTTTGAAAACTTTTCAACTAAATTGTCTGTTTGACCTTCTGTCCATTCCCCAATTTTACTCGCAGCGGGCATACCAACAAAAAAACTGTCGATTAACCCAGCTCCTACACCACAAAAAGCTGCAATCATATAATCGTATTTATCACAATCGGCTTTTTTTATCATGTAATCAGCTTGTATCCGTTCACTAAGCTCTGCACGCTCAGAACCCGTCATTAAATCTTTAAACGGATCTTGTGATAAATCAACTTGATTTTTTTCTGCATAGGCTTCAATATTGTTAAGATATTCCTCCCATTCACAATTGTCCCCAATTGTCACTATTTCCAGCATTTCGAGCCGATCAACTTTTATACTCAATTTTTCTTCTGCAGATAAAGTAGTCAACTCAAGACCTAATTCAAAATCATCTATTGTGAAAGCAAAGGGATCAATATTTTGTTGCTGACATAATAGCTCTGCTTCCATTAATAAAACATCTAGATCATCAAGGTTACTTGAATTTAGCTCCGCTAAGTTTTTCATTGAAATATCAATCTGTGAAAGTTGGTTGCTAACTGCATTTTTTTGATGTTCTTGGACTAACATAGCTTTCCCTGCATTGTTTATAAAATCTTCATCCATTCGGTTGTCAGACATTGGATACCCCTTTCAATTCTAAATATAAGGCCTCAACTTTACCCTTTTTTGACAATTAATTAACTAGATCTCTAAATAGATTTTTTGCGGTTCCTTTCACTGAAGCAAACGCTGCTGAAGATACATTTAAATAGCCAATATTATCAAATATTGAATATAGCTGCTCATAATTATTCAAGGTTAGTTTATCGTTTAATAGATAAACCTTTCGAGCTCCTCCATCATCAGCAATTATTTCTGTCTCAACATAACAAGCTAAAATGAATGCCATAAATTTTTCTTTTGTTGCATCTTTTGTCAATTCTTTTAAACGAACTATGTCAAGCTTTGGAGGTAATTGTGCCATGATTGATTCAATTTCTGCATGTGTAATCTTTTCAGTTGTTTTTTGAGCACCCTTGCTTAACATTCCGAGCATTGTAGATATTTTCTCAATTTTCATGGCAGATTGGGTTCCATTTTCAATTTCTTTCATTAACTGTTTAGAAATTTCGTTTACATCTTCAATTAAATAATTAAGCGATTTTTGGGCGTTGTTAATGATTGCTTGTAGCATCAGTTCACGTTGTTTATTATTCTCCAGATCACTAAGACCCGTTACTTTCTTTATCCCTTTATATGCACCAACACCAACAATTACAACTACGCCTATTCCTGTAACCATTCCAGAAAGACCTAATATTCCTCCCATACCAAGGGTTGCTAGACCTGATGTAATACCTGCCGCACTCATACCAACTACCGATCCCGAAAAATAAATAGCTGCTAACGGTACGCCTACCGCTCCAGCTTTTGCGGCTATCTCTTTCATCGACTTTGTTATTTCTGAATCGTTTTTTCGCTGTGCTAGAATTTCTTCATCATTTTTTATTGCTAACATCATCAAATCAACCTGCTCATCTTTAACATCGAATTGTTGTTGTAGTGTTGTAAAAAATTTATTTTGTGGCCAACTTGCATAATCATTTTTTATTCTATACAAATAAATCATATCTTTTAGCAGCGATTTTTTTATTATCTCAAAGCTACCTTCTGGAACATTTTCTTTTAGATATCTTACTAAGTCATCATTTTCTTCTTTACTGTTAGATTCGTACATATAATTTCGGAGCTCAAGACGATCCTGAGAATCAAGTTCAATTCTGACAATTAATGAAAGTATCTCCGCATATTCCTGTGAATCAATCATATTGTCATCAGAACTAGCAAAATTACAGATAATTTTCAGGTATGCTTTTTTTATTTGTCTGTCCATTGATTCGAGTGGCATTGTCTGAGATGTGGTGTCAAACGTTTTATCCTCACCACTTGTCTCAAGAATACCATTAATCATTTTTGCAAACTCTTCGTAATTTAGATTCATCAAACAAGAAGTCAATGAAATCTCGCTGTCACCAACTATGTGTAATACAACTTCCTCACTGACATCAACTTTTCCATTATCCTTTACTTTTCTTGTGCTTTTGTACTCTGCTGATGTTATTGTTTCAAATTTAAAACTTTGTGGTTTTTCTAGCATTCCACGGATATAAACAGAATCTCCCAAAAATAAGCAACCATTCTTTCCATTACCTAATAATGATGAATCTGCAATAGCTAACACATACTCATGATTTATCCCCGGCGCCATTGAAGAAATTGCATTGTTCAACTTCTTCTCAGATATATCCGGCACAACATATACCTTAGCGCATAAACGCGAAGCATTTTCCTTGATATAGTTCTCTACTGACATTTATTCCTCCTTGTATTTACTAAACTGAACTTAGCTGTCATTATCTGAATTCTTCTTTATTCATCTACTTTGGATTATACTTCTTGCCGCAATAATTTTCAATTTAATTATTCTATTTTCATATTTTGATGTCAATATACCTTTTGCTTATCATTTGCGCATTCTTTCATAAAAATAAATAATTCATCAAAGTCTATACACAGCTAAATTATTTTAAAGATTTAAAGATACTTTTTACTTCATCTGAAATTTTGGCTATATTATCAACCTTTGACGCTTCATTGAGCTTGTTTTCCTGATGCTTTCTTTCCAATTCGAGTTCTTCAATCCGCTCAAACATAGCTTGGATACATCATTCCCTAAACAATAGCTTCCACAATATTTTTGACTTTGATCTTAATTTGGTGTCAGGCATAGGATCATTAGGTACCGGATTACTATTTCAAACATAAAAAAACCTGCTACTTACGTAACAGGTTCTATCTAACATCAATGTTGATGCATAGTTCATGGTGGCGGAGAAGGTGGGATTTGAACCCACGCACCGCGTTAACGGCCTATACCCTTAGCAGGGGCACCTCTTATAGCCACTTGAGTACTTCTCCAAAGGTAATAATGCATGTTTGTTTATTCAATTCTCTGGCATTTGATGGCCGAGAGGGTGGGATTCGAACCCACGTGGGCTTGCACCCTAACGGTTTTCAAGACCGCCCCGTTATGACCACTTCGGTACCTCTCGTAATTCAAAATGCAAGATTAATATTACCAGTGAAAGAGTATATTGTCAAGTAGTTTTAAAAAGTTTTTTCTTTTTATATTTTCACAATCCAGTTAAGGGGATCTTCCAAGTTGCCGGTCTGGACCCCATAGAGTGAATCATATATCTTTTGAGAGTATTTACCTATTTTACCGTCATTAAATATCATTTCCCTATCTTTCCACCCCAGGGTGCCAATAGGCGAAATAACGGCGGCTGTGCCGGTTGCAAAAGCCTCTTTTATTCGCCCCTGCTCATAAGCTTCTGAAAGCTCGTGTATTGTGATGCGACGCTCTTCAACGGTTTCTCCCCAGTATTTCAATAAGTCAATAACGCTTTTCCGGGTAATTCCGTTTAAGATAGTTCCTTCCAGTGACGGCGTTACAAACACGCCATCAATCAAAAAGAACACATTACTGGTTCCCACTTCTTCGATATACTGTCGTTTTTCACCGTCTAGCCATAAGATCTGTTCAAAGCCCATCTCATGAACCTTCTGCTGTGCTGCCAGACCACTGGCATAATTGCCGCCGCACTTGGCTTCTCCAGTTCCTCCCCGGACTGTCCGGGCATATTCTGATTCAACGTAAATACGGCTGGGTACCATTCCACCTTTGTAATAAGAGCCTACTGGTGACATAATAATCATAAACTTATAGCGTTTTGAAACCCGAACCCCAATAAAGGGATCCGTTGCAAAAACAAAGGGCCGAATATAAAGGGATGTCCCCGGAGACTTAGGAATCCAGGTTTCATCCATCTTGACCAGCGCCTTCAGTGCTTCCAGTAAAAAATCTTCATCAAGTTGAGGAATACACATTCGGGCATTCGATCGGTTCATCCGTTTAAAATTTTCATCAGGTCGAAACAGTTGAACCTCACCTGCCGGAGTTTTATAGGCTTTTAAGCCTTCAAAAACTTCCTGGGCATAGTGGAGAACCATTGCCGAAGGCATGATCTCTATGGGGCCGTAGGGCTTAATAACGGCATCATGCCAGCCAATACCTTCGGTATAATCCATCTCAAACATATAGTCTGTGAATTCCACACCGAAGATCAGCGAATCTTCTTCCGGTTTTTCCTTGGGATTTAGTGTTTTAACAATTTTAATTTCCATGTCTTCCTCCGAGCTCCGTCGTAAAACAAGCCTAATTTCGTTCCGTAAATGTAGTATAACAAGCCTTGTATACAAAGTACAAGTGTATTTTTTAGGAATAATGTATTTTCTGAATACATTATTTGCCCAGATTATTCTGTAAACGTCATCTTTTTTCAGAGAACAAAATGAGCAACCGACTATTATAATATCACCTGCCAATTCTTCAATACCCTGTAAAAATAGGCAAATAAAAAGACGATGGTATTTCCATCGTCCTGCCTGACTTTAATCTACAAAGTATATTTCAATATTTTGTCTTCCCCAGCTTAAGCATTCTGCCTCACTGTCCATATAAATATCGATAATGCCATATCCAACGGCTCCGCCGCGATCTTCCACGGTATAAACCCCGCCAAGCGCTGGGATATAAACTTTAGTTCCGAAGGGAATACCACCCCATGTCGCAATGGTTCTGCCAGACTGTGGCACAGTTCCCGACGCGGTATTGTTTCCGGTAGCTGTGTAAGCGGTGGCGCTGACCACCATACTGCCTTTAAAACCACTTTCTTGATTGATGGCGGCACTACCGTCACCAGTCGCGCTTTTTTCCACATTAACGTTCCCAGACACAGACGAAACCTCTACGGCTTCTGGCATAGTAATGGTGGTAGACGGTCCCACTTCAATGATCTCTTCTATCGCTGGCATGATCACTTCACTGGTTATGACTTCACGGCTGACTTCGATGCTATTTTCATAACGGATCCGTTCTTTCATGTTGGCTTTTCCATTCTGGCCTACCTGAACAACCACTCGGGTTCCAGCTGGCAGTTCCGGATTCTCGGCAATTGTGGCCTTCATTGGTACATCTTTAATACCGGTTGATTCCACATAGGATATCCGGGTTACTTTGATGGTTGCGGTTTTTGCGGTTAATGGGGTATTGAGTCCTGGCTCGACCTTATCATCTTCATCCGGCTTAACACCATTTTCATCCAGCACATCGCCAATGGTTGCCCCACCTGACAAGTAAGTAATAGTTTTACCATCAACTAGAATCTTTCCAGAAATCTTCTTTTCAATTTCTACATTGATGACATCTTTAAATAAAGTATTTAAGGATGTACTATATTTGTATTCGTCACTGACGGGAAGATCATTCGCAATCAGGACTTCCTCCAGGGATTCGAGCAGTTTTCCATTAGCAGTGTATACCTTACCTTCGAAGTTGACCTGAACTTCTTTTTCGACGGTAAAAGCACTGGAAACACCCACAACGAGAAGCAGAATTAATGCAATAATTCCGATCTTAACGCCGGGATATCTCTTTAGAAAACCAGCTGTTTCTCTCTCTCTATTCATAAATAATACCTTTCATTTTGTCTAAATTGCATAAATAAAAGTTACACATTCGTTACAGTTAGTTTACCATCCTCCCCATTTTATGTCAAGGTTTTTATGGCTTTTGCGGGTGCAAATGGTGACCCTGTCCCAATTACAAACCGTCTTTTCGCCCATTCTGACGCCATAATGGGGGCTATGGTAAATTCTTGTTGACTGCTTTTTTTGTTGATTCTACCCGGATAAGCTAGTTTTTAGGAAACTGTTCTATACTACATCTTGTGCTTTGAAATGAACGAATTTTAAACGAACGGAGACCTTATGCTTGATACAAAAAAAAGTCAGCTACTCATTGAAATATTACAGACCGATCTGCTCAAATGGTTTGAAGAATCCAAACGGGATCTACCTTTTCGCCGTACCCGGGACCCCTATTTTATCTGGATCTCGGAAATTATGGCTCAACAAACTCAGATTGATACATTAATACCCTATTATAACCGATTTATTGATAATTTCCCGACCGTTTTTTCGTTGGCCCTGGCCTCAATCGATGAGGTCATTAAAGCCTGGGAAGGATTAGGTTATTACTCCCGGGCCCGAAACCTCCATCAGGCGGCCAGAATAATTGTCACTGATTATGATGGAATGATGCCCGCAACCTTTTCTGAACTGATCAAGCTCCCGGGGATCGGCCCTTATACCGGTGGTGCCATCGCTAGCATCGCCTTTAATCAGAAGGTCAGCGCGGTGGACGGTAATGTACTCCGGGTAATCAGCCGTTATTGTAATAGCTGTGACGACATCGGCGAAGCCACAACGAAGAAACGGATAACCCGCTGGATAGAAAGCATACTACCGGATGAGGTTGGTGCTTTTAATGAAGGCCTGATGGAGCTGGGTGCCATGATTTGCACCCCCAAAAGCCCTAAATGCCTGAGCTGCCCGATCCGTAGCGGTTGTCAAAGCAATGCTGCCGGTACCACTGGGATGATCCCGGTGAAAGCGAAAAAACAGAAACAACGCACCCGAAAAATGGAGGTTGGCATCATCAAACAAAACGGCCAGCTGTTTTTTGTCCGCCGCCCTGATGTCGGTCTGTTATCCGGAATGTGGTCCTTTCCCATTGCTGAAACCGCCGCCGGTAACGGTCAGGATATTAAAAAAAAGCTCGAAGAAAATTTCTCCGAGCTTTGTAAACCGATTTTTATTGGGACCAGCCGCCACGTTTTCTCCCACATTATCTGGGACATGTCAGTTTTTATTTTTGATCTGGACAACAGGGTTTGTGAATCAACACTAAACCCTTATTATATCTCAGCGCAAAGGGAATCTCGATCAAATCCTCAGGTTACCTTCAAAGCCCTGTCCCAGGTTGATGACCTGGCCCTGCCGATTGCTTTTTCCAAACTTTTAGCTTTATTAACCTAATTTTAACATTAACCAATTTTCACTGCTTATTGATGCCGGATCACCTGAAAGCGCTGCACCATCACATCGGTATCGCCTTCGGGAATGCCGGCTTTTCTTTTGGCAATGGCAAGTTGCTCTTCCGGAGTATTAACCCCCTCCAGATCGGGAAGCAGCAGTCCGCGGTGTAAATCTTTTTCAACAATAACACCGTACTTTTTTGCATCCAGCTCAGCGACGCCGGTTACCGGTTCGGGGATACCCAGCACATCGACTTTGATTTCCAGGTCCATCAGTTCCTGCTCTTCCACTGGCATAAACCGGGGATCATAAGTGGACGCCTCAATCGCATTTCGAATAATCTCCTGGGCGATGTTTTCCGTCACCGGGCCAGTGGTGCCAATGCAACCTCGCAATTCCCCATGCTTATGCAGGGAAACAAAAACCCCAGCTAAATTATTTTCCAGTTCGCCAAGAACATCTGCCTCGATTTCCACCTGGTTTTTGTAATGCTCGAAATTCAATTTTCGACCCCGTTGCACCCAGGTATTGATGGCGGCCCGAGCCAAAGCCACAAAAGGGCTTTCGTTTGAACGCCTCTCTTTATAGGAAAGCACCTTATCTTCTTCATAGCGTTCCAGCAGACTGGGAATTTTTTCCTCGGTCAAATCAATAAAGGCGGACATGTAACCCACTCCAAAGGGGCCTTCGTAAGAAAACACCGTCGCTTCAGTATCCCAACCGTCAATGGTGCCCAATCCCATAACAATTGGTCTCAAGCCACATTGACCCGCCGGTTCGTAGACTTGGTGGGGAGCCGTTAAAATGGAGTAGTAATTCTTAGTTTTAATGCCACTCACGATATTTTCATCGAAAAGTGGTCCCATCGGATTAAAGGCATAGGGCCCTTCATCCTTCAGGCAATGGGATAAATCGGCAGAAGCCAGAATCATGGTTTCTTTTCCCCGGGCTTCAATTGCTTCCTTAATTACCTTACCCATTTTATAGAGTTCGATCAGACTCAGTTCCCCAATGGTGATATGGACAATTTTGTAGGTCCGATAGTATTTTTCAATAAAGTAAAGCGGTACCAACACCCCGTGATCGAGATTTAAATCGATTTTATATTCTGCGGCAATTGCTTCATTCAAAAAAATGGTATGGCAATTGTTTTTCCCAAAACTCATATTCAGTTCATCCAGGAGTCCCATATCGCAGTCTTTTTCCAGGTTGATCTCGGGATGCCCGAAATTTCTCAAATCACCCTTCATCTGGTTTTCATAAACCACAGCTACCCCATCCCGAAAGACATTGCCGTGGGGGGTAATGCAGACAATGACTTCCGGTTTGACTTCGGCAACTTTCAGGGCCAGATCTCGTAAGCCCCGAATGGTTTTTTGTGCTTCATTTTCTCTCCCTTCTCCGACCTCTGGTATTAACACCGGTGGATGACAGGCAATTCCTACTCCTTTTAAGTACATAGTTCACTTCCTTATTTCTTTTTTCTTGGATATTTTTTCTTCTAATTAAAGACAACAAAATTAAAGATTATAAAACGCGTCTTTCCCGGCATAGGTGCTCAGTAGTCCTAACTGTTCTTCAATTCGCATCAGTTGATTATATTTGGCCACCCGATCGGTTCGGGATGGTGCTCCGGTTTTGATCTGGCCGGCATTAACTGCCACCACCAGATCGGCAATGGTGACATCCTCTGTTTCGCCAGAGCGATGGGAAACTACCACGGTATAGCCGGCCCGCTTGGCCATCTCAATGGTGTCCAGGGTTTCAGTCAGGGTACCGATTTGGTTCACTTTAACCAGAATCGAATTCGCAACGCAAGAATCAATGCCCCGTTTCAGTCGCTCGGTGTTGGTGACAAAGATGTCATCACCCACCAGTTGAACTTTTTTCCCCAACCGTTTTGTCATGACTGCCCAGCCTTCCCAATCTTCTTCATCCAGGCCATCCTCAATGGAAATAATGGGGTATTTACCAATCAGCATTTCATAAAAATCAATCATTTCCGCGGCGGTTTTCTCCACCCCTTCGCCGGCTAAAAAATACTTCTTCGTTTCTTTATTATATATTTCTGAAGCCGCCACGTCCATGGCCAGCTTTACCTCTTCACCAGGAGTATAACCGGCGCCTTCAATGGCGGTAACAATCAGTTGCAAAGCTTCCTCGTTGGATTTAAGATTCGGGGCAAAGCCACCTTCATCTCCCACCGAGGTGGCCATTCCTTTTTCTCCCAATACTTTTTTAAGTTGGTGGAAAATTTCTGAGCCCATCCGCACAGCTTCTCGAAAATTCTTAGCGCCCACAGGCATAATCAAAAATTCCTGAATATCCACGTTGTTATCGGCATGTTCCCCGCCGTTTAAAATATTCATCATTGGGGTTGGCAAAAGCTTGGCATTGACCCCGCCCAGGTATTTATAAAAGGGTAGTCCCAATGACTTTGCCGCCGCATGGGCCGCAGCCATGGATATTCCTAAAATCGCATTAGCACCGAGCTTGCTTTTGTTTTCGGTGCCATCCAAAGAGATCAGCACCCCATCAATGGCAATCTGATCTGACGCATCCAAACCCACTAAAAACTCCTGGGCATAGGCTACACTATCGACTGCTTTTAATACCCCTTTGCCCTGATAGCGGCTGCTATCCTTGTCTCTGAGTTCAACCGCTTCAAAAGCCCCGGTTGAAGCCCCGGAAGGGACGATGCTGCGGCCCATGGTACCATCTTCCAGAATAACATCCACTTCAATGGTAGGGTTCCCCCGGGAATCCAGTATTTCTCTGGCAAAAATATCTTCAATATAAGTATTCATATTTTCCTCCGTTTTTTATTAAAGGTGTTTACGAAACCAAACGCAACGTTCATAACGCCTCTTTTTTATTTATACACCTTATTTAATTAAATAAACTAAGACTCACGAAAAAACCCTGAAAAAGAAAATCTCTTCCAGGGCGTGGTTCACGTTTATTTTTCAGGAGCAATCAACGGTTCACCTTCCTCATCAATGAGCACCGTGAGTCCGCCACCAAATTCATCAAAATGGTATAAGTAGTTGATTCCTGTTTCAGTATCTTCAATGACCTTACACCCAGAGTGCTCTCCAGTGGGTTCACTAATTACAATTTGAAACCGATTCTTCTTTTGCTTTTTTGTCTTCATTTTATCCTTTTCTCCTCTTAAATCAAGGTAGCCGACTTCATTATAACCAATTCAGAATAAAAAATCAATTTTTCCCTGTAATTTTTTAAACGCTGAATTTTTTCAAAGCCTAATATTTTTGTGACGATACCCTTTAACTGAAGCGGCGATCAATGATCCGGACACTTTTCTTTTCGGATCGGGGCAATGATCCAATCGGACCTGCTATCGGAATAATACTTAAACCTACCCGGGATTTAAATTGCCTTTTCACTTCAGCTTCAACAACATACGTGTCCACCCCGCTTAGAATTTCAAAAGCCAAAGAAATACAGTCTTTTCCATCCTGATGATCGACCGTCGTCAGATATTCACTACTGACCCCTTCCACATTTTTTAGCACCTCATCAATTTGACCCGGGTAAATATTCACGCCCTTGACCTTCACCATATCATCGGTTCGGCCGATGATCCGGTCATGTCGGGGATGCACGGATCCACAGGCACAAGGGCCGGGAACAAACCGGGTGATGTCATGAGTTCGGTAGCGCAGCAGTGGTGCCCCTTCCTTCCGGAAAGTGGTAATTACCAATTCTCCATATGCTCCCATTGGTGCCGGTTTAAGGGTGTCCTGATCGAGAATTTCAAAATACAGATAATCCGACCAATAGTGAAGCCCATCATGTTGGCTGCAGTCAATCGAAATCCCGGGACCATAGATTTCGGTAAGTCCATAAATATCAAAAAGCTCAATTCCCAACTCTTTTGCAATCCGGCTGCGCATCTTATCGCCCCAGCGTTCCGAACCGATAACGCCTCGTTTTAAATGGATTTGATCGCCCAGCTTCTGATTGGCGACCTCTTCCGCCAGCAACAGAGCATAAGATGAGGTAGACGCCAGCACCGTGGTTTTTAAATCGACCATCATCTGCAATTGTTTCTGAGTATTTCCCGGACCCATCGGAATGGCCATGGCTCCCATTTTTTCCGCTCCGGCCTGAAATCCGATCCCGGCGGTCCAGAGACCGTAACCCGGGGTAATTTGAATTCGATCCTCGTCAGTCATCTCGGCATACCGATAACAGCGGGCAAACATTTCTGCCCAGTCGGCCACATCCCCAGCCGTATAGGGAATGATCACCGGCTGACCAGTGGTTCCCGACGAAGAATGAATCCGTACCACTTCACGGTCCGGCACCGCCTGTAATCCCAGGGGATAAGCATTACGCAAATCGCCTTTATCGGTAAAGGGCAGCTTCTCAAAATCCGCCATGGTTTTTATGTCTGCCGCCACAATCTCCGCTTTTTTAAAACGCTGCTGATAAAACGGACTCTTTTCTTCCAGCCGCTTAACAAATCTCTGTAGATTTTTTAATGTTTCCAATGGCTTCTCCCTCTTTCTTATAAACAAAAAAAGACCCATCCTTTTATTGTATTGCTACAATAAAAGGATGAGTCAAAATAGCCCACGGTACCACCTTTATTCGCAAAACCGCTTTCGGTTTGCGCACTTAACTAAACAAATGCCATCACATTTGCCATCTGATAACGCTGATGAAACGTTGTGAAATACTCAGGCACTGCCCTTTCCTCACACCCTCAAGTGCCCATTATGCCAGTCCGCTTTTTATCAGGCTTCCACCACCCCTAACTCGCTTTAAATGCGCCGCTGACTTTACTCCACCATCACAGGTTTTTTCTGAGTATAGCCTTTATTGATATCTTTGTCAAGACTGCAAGAGGTATTCGATCATAAAAACCCCCCAGGATCATTTGAAAAACCTGGAGGGTATCAATAGGGGTTTGATTTAACTTATATTGACTTTATCTTAACAGATTGACGCTGTCATCAATACCATTTGGATTCTTTGCCATAATACGAATTCAGGTACATTTCCCTGATTTCGCTCATGAGTGGATATCTGGCGTTGGCGCCAGTACATTGATCATCAAATGCTTCTTCACATTTCAAATCCAGATTACTTAAGAATTCCTGTTCATCGACACCAAATTCTTTAATCGATTTGGGAACGCCAATGCACGCTTTCAGTTCTTCCACTTTGGCAATCAGACTTTCAAACTTCTCCTGATCGTTTTTACCGGGAAGACCGAGATATGATGCCATTTCTGCATATTTTTTCATCGTTTTCGGATACTGATATTGGGAAAAAGCGCCCATTTTTTTAGGTGCCTCAGAGGCATTATATTTCATCACTTCGGTAATTAGCAAGGCATTGGCAAAGCCATGAGCGACATGGTGATGGGCACCCAGTTTATGCGCCATGGAGTGACAAACCCCTAAGAAGGCATTGGCAAAAGCAAGCCCGGCAATTGTTGACGCGTTGGCCATTTTTTCGCGGGCTTCAACATCATCCCGACCATACTGATAGGCTCTGGGCAGATAGTCAAATACCAGCTTAGCCGCTCTTAACGACAATGCTTCGGTATAGTCCGTTGCCAACATTGAAACATAGGATTCCAATGCATGGGTCAACACGTCAATTCCCGATGTCGCCGTCAGCCCTTTCGGTTGATCCATCATCATATCCGCATCACTGATTGCCATGGTCGGCAATAAAGAATAATCAGCGATGGAATATTTTGTCTGCGTTTTCTCATCGGTGATGATGGCAAAAGGGGTTACTTCCGATCCCGTCCCGGCGGTTGTTGCAATACAGACCATGATGGCTTTTTTGCCCATTTCCGGAAAACCATAGACGCGTTTTCTGATATCCATAAAACGCATGGCCAGATCGGCAAAATCGGCCTCTGGATGTTCATACATTATCCACATAATCTTCGCTGCATCCATGGCTGAACCGCCACCAATTGCAATAATCACATCCGGTTCAAACGCGGCCATCGCTGCTGCGCCCGCTTTGGCACATTCCAGGGTCGGATCGGGTGTCACATCAAAATAAGTATAATGTGAAATTCCCATTTCTTCCAATTGACTGGTGATATCTTTTGTAAAGCCACTTTTATACAAAAATGCATCTGTCACAATAAACGCCTTTTTTCGTTTGTAGACACATTGTAATTCCTGCAGCGCTACACTTGTGCATCCTTTTTTGAAATAAACCTTTTCCGGGGTTCTAAACCAAAGCATATTTTCCCGCCTTTCAGCCACTGTTTTTACATTCATCAATTCTTTGACGCCAACATTACCAGAAACAGAATTTCCGGCCCAGCTACCACAGCCCAGAGTTAAGGAAGGCAGTAGTTTAAAGTTGTAGAGATCGCCAATCCCACCATGTGATGAGGGTGTATTCACGAGGATCCGACTTGTTTTCATTCGTTCTTCAAACGTTTTTAACTTATCTGGTGCCTTAACTGTGTCAACATATAAAACCGATGTATGTCCAATCCCACCATCAACAACAAGTCTGTCAGCAATATTGACACTATCTTCAAAATCAACACTCTTATACACCGCCAGAATTGGTGATAATTTTTCGTGAGCAAAAGGTTCCTTGGTCACATCTAATTCGGTTACTTCACCTAAGAGCACTTTGGCATCCTCGGGACACTCAAAACCTGCCAATTTAGCAATTTGATAGGCTGAGCGACCAACAATCTGAGCGTTAATATTTCCCGCGGCATTAAGGATGATCTTTCTGACCATATCTTTTTCGTTTTCATCTAAAAGATAGCACCCGCGTTTTCTAAACTCCACAATACATTTTTCATAGATTTTTGCATCAATGACTACCGATTGCTCTGACGCACAGATGGTCCCGTTATCAAAAGTTTTGGAAAGAATAATTGAGTTCACGGCCATCAGCACATCGGCTGTACTGTCAATAATAGCAGGTGTATTGCCATTCCCAACGCCAATAGCCGGTTTCCCTGATGAATAAGCCGATTTTACAATTCCCGGTCCACCGGTAGCGAGTACCACGTCAGCCGCTTTCATAATTTCCATCGACAGTTCAACCGATGGCTCATCGATCCAGGCGATAATACCTTCTGGCGCTCCTGCAGCCACGGCGGCCTCTAAAACAATTCTGGCTGCTTCGATGGTACAATTCCGGGCTCCTGGATGGGGCGAAAAAATAATCCCGTTGCGCGTCTTTAGGGCAATGAGTGATTTAAAAATCGCCGTTGATGTCGGATTGGTTGTCGGTATAACCGCTGCAACAACACCCAGTGGTGCGATGATTGTTTTAATTCCAAAGGCCTGCGATTCTTCCAATACACCACAGGTTTGAGTATCTTTATAAGCATTATAGATATACTCAGAAGCAAAGTGATTTTTGATTACCTTATCTTCGACAAGACCCATCTTTGTTTCTTCAAATGCCATTTTAGCCAAATAGATCCGGTTTTTAGTTGCTGCTGTGGCAGCCGCCAGAAAAATGGCATCCACCTGTTCCTGAGTATAGGTAGCAAATAATCGTTGAGCAGCTTTCACTTCTTCTAATCGATGGTTAAGACTCTCAACGTTGTTGACAACATCTGGTCTTTGGATCACTGTCTTTGCTTTTTTTTTTCTAACATTTTTTTCCCCTTATTTATCACAATTAAGTTTTATTTTCACTAATAATTTCCATAATCCTTTTTCGAGCATCACTTTATCTGAAATTTTCTGTCACCTTGATGTGCTGACAATTTTTTGCAAGCACTCTTTGTTTGCTATGCATATTTTGGATGGCCACTCCAGAATATCCATGCTTTTTTACAATCACCGCCTTCTTTTTTGCCTTACAACCGATTACACGTGTAGTTTTTTATATTTTTACTGTTTTTAGCAAATTTCTCTCTTCGCTTGGGGCTAATACTAACACCATCTTTTTACTTTTACAACGAAAACCGTGTCCTCATCGCATATGCATTTAGTTGATATAGCATATCAAATTTGATATAATGCGTCATATATCGCTTGAAACCGCAATTTATTACGTTCATTTCCAACTTTTTCCAACTTCACCATTGCATTTAAAAAAAGCCACCGATTCACATCAGTGGCTTTTTTTATCCTGGCATCTTTAAAAATAACATCCATAGTCTCTTGTTTTTTCTCTTAGCAAGTCCAGAAATTCTTTTTCGCATTTTTTCTGAACATGATCCTCTTTAAAAATCATCATATCTTTCATATACTTTGCAAAGGCACCGCACCGCATTTGAACCAGTCCATATTTATCCAAAACTTCCTGGGGCATCGGGGAAACCCACATAAATGTATTGGGAATGGTACTAAGCAGTTCAAACTGACTCCCCCGCTCATACAGGTAAATAACCTTATCCTGGGAGCGCTCTTCCCGATCGTCCTCTGTCAAATCAACATAGTCGCCAGATGGCAAGCGATCATCACCATGGATAACTTCAATACAGTCTTTCAAATCATCATATGAGCGGATATGTTTATCGGCGATAACACTCTTTTTAGAGGTCAAAAGCAGATAGTCAAATTCTAAAATCATGCGATGCTGCAGTTTTTTGAGTTTCAGCAATGACAGATAATAACCTTCATGCAGCGAATTAAAGCGGATAATACCGATATCATATTGATAATCCAAGATATTTCGGATTGTTTTCATCGTGTTTGTTTCATAATAGTGAATCCGCAGCACGTTCTCTTCACTTAGTGAAGAGATGTATTCGGTAAACACTTCTGCAATATAATCAGCCCGGGGAACCGATATTTTTATATTAACCCCTTTGTCAGTCAGATCCGAATACTCAGTTTTTAGACTATTGACCTGATCCTGAATTTCTTTTGCATGGTTTAAAAACCGTTGCCCTTCCCGGGTTGTGACCACCCCTTTGGAGGTTCTCTGAAAAATGGTGATATCAAATTCTTTTTCCATCTCTTTTACGGCCCGGCTTAAATTCGATTGTGCTACAAAGAGCTTTTTAGCCGCCAAAGAGATGGAACCAAACTTATCAATTTCGATGATATATTGCAAATTCGTTAAATTCATCTACCCTTTACCTTTCCATCCAGTAAGTTACTAAACGTATTCGTTACCAAATTTAACACAATTACCTAAAAAAAGATATAAAAAAATAAATTAAGCATTTTAGATAAACTAAACCTCAACTTAAATTACCCTTTAAATTGATCTTATCAAGTGCAGATTACTAAGCCGTTATTTAATCACACCATTCTCCAAACAGACCGCCAGATTCATTTTCTTATCTCCCGCTGTTTCAAAATGAATACTGGCAATGGTGCCGTTTCGGGTCAGGATGGTACCCGGTCCAAAACGCTGATGAATTACTACCGTCCCCTTATTATAGCTGCTGAGATCGATTGTTAATTCCCTTGCCCTTCCAGTATGGTAATCCCGGTATTTTCCTGTCTGAATCCCAAATCCTTCTCGGGGTTTGGCCAGTGTCTCTTCGGGTCGGGATTTTTTTCTTGGCACCCCATCAATGAGATACGTTATAAATGGAGATGGTTTGATATCCTTCTCCCGGTGTTTAACACAGAGAAAAATCAGCTCCCGTTTGGCCCGGGTGGCGCCCACGTAAAAAAGCCGAACTTCTTCGGCGTAAGCCTTTTGATCCTCCGGCGCGTTGGATACATTAGGAATCTGCCCTTCGGTGGCGTCAATGATAAAAACCTTCTCAAATTCCAGGCCTTTGCTGGAATGAAGGGTGGACAGGGTTACCCGGGGTATTTTCGCTTTTTTTATCTGGGGTTCCTGAAGCTTTTCAGCCAGACTTTCCAACTTATCAAAAAATTCCACAAAATTAGGCACCCGGCCGCCGAGAATCTTCAGCACCGACAGCTTCTGTTCGATGTTTTCTTCAGATTGCCCGGAACTGATCCGAAAATTAAGATAAGACCGATACCCCAGCTCATCAAGAATCATCATGATACCTTTTTGTGGCGGCATTGTTCTCAGCTTTTTAAACCCGGCTTTGAGATCTTTAAGCCGCTTAACCAGCCAGGCCCGATCACCGCTTATCCGCATCAAAGCATCTAATGCCTTTTCTCCGCGCTTCATCAAAGTGCCGATCTGGCTGATGGTTTCGCGGGATATAGCGGCATCCATCTTATAGTAAACCTGGGTAAATAAATTTATATCCCCGGGATTACAGGCAAATTCATAAAAAAGGCGGATGTCCTTAATCAAAAAATGATTAAAAAACTGGGGACTATGCTCTTTAATATGATAAGCAATTCCCGCCCCATCGAGAAGATCAACCAGGGGAATGGCCGATTCATTATTACGGTAGAGCACTGCAATTTCCTTACCTTCCCGTTTGATCGCCTCGATAATCAAGCGGTACTGGGCTTCGCTGGATTTTACCCATTCCCGGGCAATCGGCACGCCGGTAAACTCACTGTTATCAGGAACGGACATTTCTTTTTGATACCGTTCATGATTTAACTTGATAAAGGCGTTGGCTTTCTCGACAATTTGTCGGGTACTACGGTAATTGGTTTCCATCAAGAGCACCTCCCCCTGAGGCCAGGTCTCTTTAAAGGCCAGCAGGGATTCCGGAAAGGCGCCCCGAAAACCGTAAATACTCTGATCCTCATCACCCACCATAAACAGGTTGCCTCTTTCCCCGGTTAACATCTCAATAATCTTAAACTGAATTTTTGAGGTATCCTGAGCTTCATCCAAATGAATATAGGGATACTTTTCCTGAAAAAAGGCCAGCATTTCCGGATATTTTTTAAGGAGTCCCCAGGCATATTTTAAGATATCATCAAAATCCATCAACTGTTCTTTGAGCTTATAACTTTCATAAGCTTCATAGATTTTCAGGAAATCCACCTCCAGGGTTGGCAGCCGATTGATTTCATCGGTAGTCAGCATCATGTTTTTGCAAAAACCAATCCGCTGGCAGATTTCTCCCAATTCAATTTCCCCGGGATGTTCTTTAAACAAATGCAAATACAGTTCCCGGATCACCGGGGTCGTATTACCCAGCACCGTATGAGCCCGGCGGTGATAATGCCGTTCATAGTGGCGGATTACTCCCAGGGCGAAACTATGGATCGTGCTAAAATGGAGGGCTTCGGCCTGAGTCTCCCCAAATAGTTTGATGTATCGCGCTTTAAGATCGCGGGCACCCATCCGGCTGAAGGTCAGAGTCAGGATCTGCCCTGGATCAATTTGCAATACCCTCAGCATATAAGCAATCCGACAGATAATTACAGTGGTTTTTCCACTTCCCGGCACGGCCAGCAGCAGACTCTGGCCCCGGGTGCGAATAACCGCTTTTTGCTGCTGCGGATTTAGTTTTATTTGATAGGATTCTTTAAAGGTTTCAAAATTTTTCATGCATTAATTATAGCCGAAATCTTCTTTTTTATCCAGTCTGTGCTATACTATAAAAAATTACGCCGTCATCGCTACGGCAAAAAGGAGATCGTCATGGCAAAAGCAATTATAATGAGTGGAATTTGTGGTTTTAAAACCGAGGTCTCAGCTGAAAAATCTGATGGATTCAATGTTCTTCTTGATATTCAAACCGACTGCCCGGCTTTTAGTGATTTAAATAATCAGTTGAAAGAGGTCGACAGCATGGCTTGTATCATGGACAAGGTTGGCGAAGGCCCCATTTATGAGGCCTGCCGCATTGATTGCAAACATAGCTCCTGTCCAATTCCCATGGGTATCGTAAAAGTGGTCGAAGTCGCTGCCGGTTTGGCACTGCCCAAAGATGTTACGGTGTCGTTGACAAAATAAATCCGTTTTTTATTTGGCCATCATCCCATTTGATTGCGCGGCTGGGCTTAGCTGTTGCAATGTGGTTTTTAAGCACGATTTACTACCAAAAAAAGACCCCCTTTATCAACAAAAGGGAGTCTTTTCTTTGTTTGTCTTAGACGCCGTAGTAGGTCTGGTCCATTACACCTTTTAGTTTCTCACGGGTCACTGCCACCGGGTTAGTGGTAGTACAGATATCAGCCATTGCCTTATCAAGCATTTCTTCCCGGGCACCCAGATAATCTGCTTCAGATACGCCTGACGCCTTCAGCGAAACCGGAATATTAAGTGAAGCGCTCAGAGCAACCACACTATTATACAGGGTTTCGGTCGCATTACCAGAGACATTTAAGATACCGGAGCCGCTTAACAGCCGGGCATATTGATGCTGGACCTTGTCATCCTGACCGTTAAATTTGATCACATAAGGTAAAACAATGGCATTGGCCAGTCCGTGGGGTAGATGGAACATCGCTCCGAAGGCATGAGCAATACTGTGGGTGATGCCCAGACCGGCACTGTTAAAGGCGATCCCGGCCATACAGGAGGCAATCTGCATGCTGCCTTTAGCTTCTAAATCCGAACCGTTGACATAACTGGGGTAGAGGCTTCTAAAGACCAGTTCCACGGCCTTATTGGCATAACAGCGGGCAAAGGGATTGTTATTTGTGGAAATAAAGGATTCAATGGCATGAGTCATAACATCCATTCCCGTGGCCGCCGTAGCCCCAGCCGGCACACTTTCAATGAGGATCGGATCAAGGATCGCTTCATCCGGCATCATCAGGATATCCGTTAAAGGAATTTTGGTATTTTTTTGTTTATCGGTGATAACGGCGTATTCCGTTACTTCCGATCCGGTTCCGGCCGTTGTCGGAATGGCAATAAAGGTCGGTTTATGAACATATCGGTCCTCAAAAAAGATCCGTTTGAAATTAACGCAATAAAAAATTATGGCTTTGGCCGCATCAATAACCGAACCGCCACCAATAGCAATCAGGGCATCCGGTTTGTTCATAATAATGTGCATCAGCCCTTTTTCCACAATTTCAGTGGAGGGATCAGACTCAATATCAGCAAAAATGTGGTAAGTAACGCCTTTTTCATCCAGTTCATCGGTTAATTTTTTTAACAAACCAAACTTAACCATTCCCTGGTCAGTGGCAATACAGACATTTTTAAAATTATGTTTCTCAATTTGTTTCAGGGAACCTTCCCCATAATAAATTGCTGGCTTTACTTGAAAAAATCGCATGGGTTTTTCCTCACATTCTTAATTTTAGCGATACCTCTTTCTACAAAAGTAGTATCCGATTCAAATAATGTTTGAACTTTTTTCATTATAGCAAGAATCCTTGTTTAAATATAGATTATCCCTAATTTTTATTCCATGATGACCATTAAGTATCCTAATTTTGCCGCAATGCAAAAAGTCTATTGGATACCAAACTTTGTCTGGCATTCAATAGACTTTTTTGTCGTGCACCCCACTTCGACTACCAACTTCCAAGCGTTACACAGGTAGTTAGCTCAAATCAGATGATCCTCCGGCACATAGAAGGTCTTACTTACCGCTGCTTCATTCCTGACCTGACGGGGTTCATAAGTTTCTATTGCGAAGGGTCCAACTCTCAACGCTACTTTCCTCTGGCTGACCTCAAACTTTGGCGCCTCGATGGGGAATTCAACCCTGCTACAGCGGATTGCAGGTTACAAAGCACCGCTAACTCTCCGTCTAGCACGACCTAGTTATTATAGCCTATTAATTTCTAATTGACAAGAAAAAATAAATTCTTTAAGAAAGGTGAAAAAGAGTAATAATTGGGTAAGTAATCATTAAGCCAAGTTTATCATTGGCTATCTTAATTTAAATTGGAGGGTTCAGTTTGTATAACATACTTTTAGGCGGAGCCGCCGGAGATGGCATTGAAACAATGTCTGGTCTTCTCGAAAAAATGCTGAAACAATCGGGTTGTCATGTTTTTACAATCCGTGATTTTATGTCCCGAGTAAGGGGTGGCCACAATTTTACTCAAATACGATTTGGCAACCAACCCCTTTACGCCCACCGGGATGCCTTGGATGGAATTTTTGCCATTGACGAAAAAACCTTTCAGGAACACCAGCCCCAACTTACCTATGATGGTTTTGTTTTATGTGACGAGTCTTTGCCCATTGACGATTTCCGGGCTATTAAATTACCACTTAAAGAAATCGCCAGCAAACTTGGCAATGCCAAAGTGATTAGCAGTGTGGCCATTGGTGCTCTGCTTAAACTCTTTAATATCCCCCTTGATCACAGCACCGAAATTATGAAGTCAAACCTCCGGGCCGACCTTGTTGAGATTAACATAAAGGCGATCCAAAGTGGCTATGATTTAGTGGACTCGAATTTCGGCTTTTCGGCGGCAGAAACGTCTAAACACCTGCTCCTCTCAGGAAATACCGCCATTGGATTAGGAGCTGTTGCTGGTGGAATAAAATTTTATTCCGCCTATCCCATGTCCCCATCAACTACCTTGCTGGACTTTTTTAATGCTGAGAGCACTAAAATGGCCATTGCCGTGGAACAGGCCGAGGACGAAATAGCCGCCATCAACATGGCCATTGGCGCTTCCTATGCTGGTGCTACTGCCATGACTGGCACCTCTGGCGGGGGGTTTTCACTGATGGTAGAAGCCTTGGGCTTTACTGGCATTGCCGAAATTCCCCTGGTGGCTGTGGATGTCCAGCGCCCCGGACCAGCCACCGGCTTTCCCACCCGAACCGAACAAAGCGATCTGAAATTTGTCATCTCAGCGTCACAGGGAGAATTCCCCCGGATGGTCATTGCTCTGCGTGATCACGCTGATTGCTTCTATCAGACGGCTCGGAGTCTGGCACTGGCAAAAAAACACCAAATCCCGGTGATCCTTTTAAGTGACCAATACCTGGCTGATGCAACCACCACCGTCCCCATTTTCGATGCCAGTGAAGTTGTCCGTTTCAACGAAACAAAACCACCAACCGCAACGCCAGATCAGCCCTACCAACGCTATGCCCTTACTGAAAACGGCATTTCACCATTGGCCTTTCCCGGAAAACCCGAAGCTCTGGTGCGGGTTGACAGCGATGAACATGATGAGTGGGGTCAGATTACCGAATCCGCCAGTATCCGCAATCAAATGGTAGAAAAGCGAATGAACAAACTCGAAGGGTTAAAAAAAGAGCTGATCGAACCGGAGTTCTGGGGAGCGCATCAATGTCAATCGCTACTGGTTGGCTTCGGCTCCACCAGTGGTGCGATCAAAGAAGCGGTTGACATTCTCAATCAAGAACAAAAAAATTACGGGGCTCTCCTTTTCGGGGATATCTACCCGCTGCCAACCGAACGGCTTCGCCATTTTTCCGATCAAGTGATCGAGATAATCAACGTCGAACAAAATGCCACCGGCCAGCTGGCTGCGCTAATCCGCGAGGAAACCTTAATCAGCTGCGAACATAGCATTCTCAAATATGATGGCCGTCAATTATCGGTGGACGATATTTTAACCGGCATTAAAAATCTTAAGGGAGGTTTCTAATATGAACAAACAAGCATTCACCACCTATGAAACGGCCTGGTGCCCAGGCTGCGGCAATTTCGCTATTATTGAAACCCTCACTGGGGTTTTAAACCAGATGGAAACGCTACCGCATCAAGTTGTCCTGGTGGGCGGCATTGGCCAGGCCGCCAAAACAAACCAATACATCACCGCCAACGGCTTCAGTGGTCTCCATGGCCGTGCCCTGCCAGCTGCGGTTGCCATTAAAATTGTCAACGATGACCTGACTGTAATTGTCAATACCGGTGATGGTGATTCCTATGGAGAGGGGGGGAATCACTTTCTCCACAATATCCGCCGTAATGTCGACATCACCCATTTTGTTCACGACAACCAGATCTATGGTCTGACTAAGGGCCAACCCTCACCCACCTCGGATCCCTGTGACCTCGCCCATAAAACCAGCGCCTGCAATCTGGGCGCTACCTTTAATCCCCTGTTGATCGCCATTGCCGCTGGTGCTACCTTTGTGGCACGTTCTTTTTCCGGCGACAAGAAACATTTAGCTCAGATCATGGAAGCAGCCATCAGACATCCCGGCTACGCCCTGGTGGATATCCTCCAGCCCTGCGTCAGCTTTAACAAGAAAAACACCTTTGCTTACTATAAACAGCGGGTTAAACCGCTGGACGATACCTATGATGCAACCAATAAACTGGCCGCCATCGAAAAAGCCATGGAATTTGGCGATACCATCCCCATTGGTATCCTCTACCAAGAGCAAGCGCCGTCCTATGCCGCTAAGCGGCCGGAACTCTTCGATGCCGTTCCCATTGTTAATAAGCAGGTTAACTTAGGCGAAGTCCAGACTTTAATCAATAGCTATATCTAATCGACACTAAAAAGAAACATGGATTCAGAATTGTTTTATCAGTGTGGTGATGGCGCGGTTTTGCTACCCGTTTTCTCAGTACACTTCTGACTTGATCCGGCTTTATTGCCGACTTTTAGTCCCCGGGTATTTAGGTTTAAATCGACCAATCCCGGGGCCTTTGACCGAAAACGTCAAAAATTTTTTATTAGAGTTTTTACCTTAATCTTTATAAAAACTTAAAATTCAGCCTTTTAATTTCTTTGTTTTCAGTTGTGATATAATGAATAAAACATTTAAGCAAAAGGATGATTCATGAACGATAATAAACTTGACTTATTGCGCTTTCTCGCCAAAAACGGTGATCAAAACGCCATGCTGGAATTGGCTGATTACTATTATTTTAAAACTAACAAACAAGATCTCTCCCCTGAATTATTTCAGCTGGTTAAGGACTATTATTACCGACTGGCCGAACAGGGCAATGACCACGCCATGGCAACTCTGGGCTGTCTGTACTATGAGGGGGTTCGTCTGCCCCAGGATTTTAAACTGGCTAAATACTGGTTTGAAAAGGCCGCAGCGCAAAACAATCTGCTGGCTATCAATTATCTGGGTTACTGCCATTATTATGGCCGGGATATCCCCGTCGACTATGAAACAGCCTATTCTAATTTTGCCAGGGCAGCCCAAATGGGCCATCATAATGGCATGTATAAGCTTGGCGATATGTACTACAATGGCCATTTTGTGGCCAAAGACCCAGCAATTGCCTTTTTTTGGTTCAACGAAGCTGAACAGGCCACTGATCAAAGCAGTTCGGAGTATCCAAACATTGCTTATCGTATCGGCCACTGTTTGCTTTTTGGCCAGGGCGTTCCCAAAAACTTATTGCAGGCCCTTTCCTGGCTTCACAAAGCAGAACTGGGCTGCTATCAGTTAATCCGAAACGGAGATGCCTATGCTGGCCTTACCCTGATCCGGGTTCATGAGGATCTGGAGCTTTTGCGCCATGAGCTGGATGCAGAAGATTCATATCGTCACGCTGATCTGGGGAATCACAATCCGCTGAATACCCCTTAATCATGCTAAGTAACCCTGATCCGATAAACAATCTAATCCAATGCTACTGTAACAAAATGGAGGTAACCTGATGCAAAGAGTCGTTAAAATTTTTAAAACCGTTCCTTATCGCAGTTCCCAGATGGTAATGAAGCAGGTTGTCCAGATGCTGCCCCTGCCCATTCCCCCAGTTCTTCAAGGCCCCGGGATGGTCCGCCGTTTTCCGGAAATTATCACGATTTCCGGGGTGACCAAAGTTCTGGTGGTCACCGATAAACCCCTTTATTCAATGGGTTTACTGGATTCTTTTTTATGTGCCCTGGAAACCAACGGCATCGACGCCATTGTTTTTGACAAGGTTCAACCCAACCCCACCTTTGAAAATGTCGAGGATGGTCTGGCCCTGTATTACAGCAGCAATTGCCAGGGGGTGGTGGCCTTCGGCGGGGGCTCCCCGATTGACTGCGCCAAAATCATAGCAGCCAAGGTCACCAACCGCAAAAGCATCCCAAAAATGCGCGGACTTTTTAAACTGACTCACCGATTACCGCCGTTTTTTGCCGTCCCCACCACCTCTGGAACCGGTTCTGAGGCAACCATCTGCGCCGTGATCACCGATGTTAAAAACCACGAAAAATTTGCCATCAATGATCCTAAGCTGGTGCCCCTGGCCACTGTATTTGATCCCGAGCTCACGGTGGGACTGCCGCCTTCTCTGACCGCCACAACCGGAATGGATGCCCTCACCCATGCGGTAGAAGCTTATATCGGGAAATACGATACTGCTTTTGTCAAAGAAAAAGCCCTGAATGCCACTGATATTATTATTAACAATCTGGAAGACACCTATCACAATGGCCGGAACCTTGACCTCCGGTTAAAAATGGCGCAGGCTTCCTTTGATGGCGGACTGGCTTTCACCCGCGCCTATGTCGGTTATGTCCATGCCATCGCCCATGCCATGGGCGGCTATTACGGCGTTCCCCACGGTTTGGCCAATGCCATTATCCTGCCTTATATCCTTGAATTTTCTAAAAAGGCGGCTGAGAAAAAACTGGCCGAGCTGGCTTTTTATGCTGGTCTGGGTGAAGCCATGAATGACGACAAAACCCTGGCGACTCTCTTTATTGAAAAAATCAAATCGATGAACGCCAATATGGGTATTCCCACCACTATTTATGCCCTGAAACAACATGACATTCCGGAACTGGCTAAACGAATTCTTAGAGAAGGAAATCCAACCTACCCGGTTCCCCGGATTATGGATTATCGTGAATGCTGTGAAATCCTGATTATGCTTTGTCCCAAAACAACTCCCGAGGCTTAAGTGAGGGTGCAGGTCTATCCCCCACCGTTTGCCAACCTGACCGATCTGGACGAGGATGGCATGATGGTGCTGTCCCCCGGAGCTCGGCTGTCCACTGTTTACCGGCGGCTAAAAATCCCCCTGGTGTTACAGCCGCTTTTGATCTGCCATGTGAACTACCAGCGCGTGAAATTAAGTACCCAGTTAAAAGATGGAGATGTTATCAGTTTTATGCTCCCCCTTGCTGGAGGATGAGAGGTAATTTTTTTGAAAGGTTATTGCGGAAAAATACTGATGGTGGATCTTTCAGACTCCACCTTTTGCGAAATTAAAATCCCTGATATGATTTACGAACATTTTCTTTCCGGAGTCGGCCTGGGCGCCTATATCCTATATAAATATCTGCCCCAAGGGGCTGATCCTTTGGGTCCAGATAACATCCTCGGTTTTGTCAGCGGCCTTCTCACCGGCACCGGCAGTTTTATGACCGGACGCTGGTTGGCCGTCTGCAAATCGCCCCTTACCGGCGGCTTCGGTGACGCTAATTGCGGCGGCACCTTTTCTCCGGCGATCAAGCAAAGCGGTTATGACGGCATCTTTTTTAAGGGTCAGGCTCAAACACCCAAAATGCTCTTTATCGATAATACCGGTCCACAGCTCCTTGATGCTGCTGATCTCTGGGGATTGGACACGGTCGAAACTGAGGCCGCCATTAATCAGAAGATCACTGCTAATAAAAAGTTGTCTATTGCCACCATCGGGCCAGCGGGTGAGCACCAGTCGCTGATCGCCGGGATTTCCAACGATGGCGGCCGGATGGCCGCACGATCTGGAGTCGGCACCGTGATGGGATCAAAAAAACTAAAAGCCGTGGTTTTAGCCGGTTCAAAAATGATTCGTTCCCAAGACTCTGAGGCTATCAAAGCCATCAGTCAGGATTATGCCAAAAAAGTCAAGGCTTCCAATCTTCCCGCAATAGCTACCGGGGCAATGCTGCCGATCATGGGAAAATCGATGGTCGCTACCGATAAGGCCATCCCCATCGATGGCATGTTATCCACGGCCATCATCAAAAAATGGGGCACTGGCTTTACCAACACCATGGGGATGACCATGGGCGATACCCCGGTCAAAAACTGGAAGGGTTCGGTGGCCGATTTTCCCTATCGCAAGTATCGTCATCTGAATCCTGACCACATCCAAAAGCATGAAATAAAGAAGTATCACTGCTATTCCTGCGTGATTGGTTGCGGTGGGGTCTGTGATATCAGTGGGATCTCAAAAGGCCGTTTTCTCCATACCCATAAACCGGAGTACGAAACTGTGGCGGCCTTTGGTTCACTGCTTTTGAATCAGGACCGGGATTCCCTTTTTATGATCAACGAACTCCTCAACCGGGGCGGAATGGACAGTATTTCAGCGGGAAATACCATCGCCTTTGCCATGGAATGTTACGAAAAAGGCTGGTTAAGTCAGGAAGTCACCGGTGGACTGGATCTCACCTGGGGCAATGCCCCAGCTATCATCACCCTGGTTGAACAAATGATTGCCGGAGTTGGCTTTGGCGCCATTCTCCAACACGGTGTTAAAAAAGCCAGCGAAATCCTGGGTATTGAATCCGCACCCCTGGCGATCCACGCCGGTGGACAGGAACCGGGCATGCACGACCCCCGGATGGATCCGATCCTCGGCATCCACTATAGCTGCGACCCAACTCCCGGCCGCCACACCATTGGCGCCGGCAGTTATTACACCTACATGCGAATTTGGGAGGATGTGACCTGGGCCCCCAAAGTAAAACTAGGCGAAGATAAAAACGATGAATATGAAGCGACCACTCAGGTTGGCCTGAAATCAATGATTAATGCCTGCACCAAACAGATTCTTGATGGCTCCGGCGGCTGTTTTTTTGCCCTGGTCAGCGGACTGAATCACTTTAAGATTTTTGACTACCTCAACGCTGCCACCGGCTGGCAGAAAACCCCTAATGAATACATGACCATCGGTCTACGGATGCAAACCCTGCGCCAGGCCTTTAATGTCCGGGAAGGGATCAATCCCCGAGATTTTAAAATGAATGAACGGCTCAGCGGCAACCCGCCCTTAGCCGCTGGCCCCCTGAAAGGGAAACATTTTGATATCGATGAGATGATGGGTGTTCACTACCAGTTTATGGGCTGGGACAAAAAAACCGGTATCCCCACCAAAACTGCCCTAGAGGATCTGGGCTTCTGTGATCTGGAAATGGAGGGCTTCATCCATGGCTGATAAGAAAAAACCCATCTTCGATTATGAGCGTTGCATGGCCTGCGGTATCTGCTCCGGTGACTGCCCCTTAAGCTGCATCGCCCTGCGTAAAACCGATATCGACAGCTACCAGAAAGCCTACCCGGTGCTCGATGAATACTATCGCTGCACCGGCTGCACCCGCTGCGCCAAAGCCTGCCCGGTAGAAGCGATCCGGATGATGTAACTAAAAAAGATGCTGATTGATTTTACATCATCCAGCATCTTTTTTTACATTTTATTTCATTTAATCAAGGCATACATACAGTAGTCGGTTATTTTTCCGTTTTTGAAGATGGCCTTCTTGCAAATTCCTTCTAACTTAAAGCCGGCCTTTTCAAGGGCCTTCCGGGAACCAATATTATCCACAAAGGGTCTGCTATAAATTCTAAAAATATCAAAATTAGCGAATCCATTTTCGCAGGTTTGGATTATTGCCTTTGTCATAATCCCCTTTCCCCAGAATGGTTCACCCAGCCAGTACCCCATCTCGGCCGTCTTACAGCTGACATCGTCCTGAAGCATCAATCCCACCGAACCGATGGGCTCATTGTCTATGACAATGGCTTTGATCGACTGTTTTGTCTGATCACGGTGCATACACTGGTCAATGAACATATGGGCATCGTCCAATGTGTAGGGTGATGGGAAAGCATTCCTTAAAAAGCAGGCAACTTTGGGGTTATTGGCATAGCGCACTAAGTTTTCTGCATCATCCAGTTTCCAATCTCTTAATTCAAATTTCATCTTTCTTCCTCCTGTGTAGAATAAGTTATGTTATGTCAGGCCAGATCCCTGGCGGATGCCGTTCTTTGGTCTGACTGCAACACACAGATTGACAGACTTTATTTCGTAATAGACTGCCCACTATTTCGCGTATATTCGCTGGCAGCCGTTGATTTAACTGTTTCA
Organism: Acetobacterium sp. KB-1; assembly: GCF_003260995.1. Lineage (NCBI taxonomy): Bacteria > Bacillati > Bacillota > Clostridia > Eubacteriales > Eubacteriaceae > Acetobacterium > Acetobacterium sp. KB-1. The sequence goes on along the minus strand of NZ_CP030040.1, from coordinate 3,058,862 downwards.
GGATTCAATGGCAAAGGCATCCTCACTGCTTTTAATGGCACCACTCTTAATCACTTTTATCTTTTGATCTTCAGTTAAATTAGTCACAACAATCGGTATGGCGGTTGAAGGAGCATGATCAGCAAGATAGTTCATGTCCACCTTCATCAAGAGATCGCCTTTTTTAACCTGATCGCCTGTTTTCACCAAAACTTCAAATCCCTTTCCGTCCAGTTTTACCGTATCAATCCCCACATGAATAAGGATTTCGGTACCATTTAGACTGGTCAGCCCAATAGCATGGTTGGTTGGGAACACCATGGTAACCTCGGCATCGCAAGGGGCGTTGATGGTGTCACCCGTGGGGAATATCACAATCCCATCCCCCACCATTTTGTTGCTGAAGGCCTCATCCGGTGCTTCGGTAATACTCTGCAAATCACCATCAACAGGTGCTGCAAAAATTTCCAGGGGTTTAGCTTTATTGTCTTTCGTTTCAGTTAGTTCTTCTTTGGCCGGTAATTTTTCAACCACTGGGATCATCGTTTCCTGATCACTTTCTGAACGCTCAAGATACTCATCCAACTTGGATTTAATCACCGTGACCTTGGGTCCATAAATAACCTGAATTCCATTTCCTTGCTGGATAACGCCCAGCGCTCCAGAAAGCTTCAGGATTCTTTCATCAACCTTTTTCCCATCCAATACCGTCACCCGAAGCCGGGTTGCGCATGAATCCAGATCACTGATGTTTGACTTCCCACCTAACCCGTTGACAATCATTGCCGATCCGGGATCACTGGATTCCACGTTCTGATCGTTACCCTTATTTTTACCTTTTTCATAATCTGCCCGGGTATAGAGCTTCGTTTCTTCGTCTTCTTCTTCTCGACCGGGCGTTTTTAGATTAAATTTATTGATTAAAATCTTAAATAAAAAGTAATAGAGAATAAAGTAACCAACCCCCACCAAAACAATGTACAGCCAGTTGGTCTTGGCATTTCCCTGGAGAATACCAAATAGAGCGAGATCGATAATCCCGCCTGAGAAGGTCATCCCAACCCCAACATTCAAAATATGCATAAACATATAGGACAGGCCGGCAAAGACACTATGGATGACATATAAAAATGGTGCAACAAATAAAAATGTAAATTCAATCGGTTCGGTAATCCCCGTGATCATCGCCGTTAGTGCCGCCGATATCAATAGTCCACCGACCGCTTTTTGTTTGTTGGTTTTGGCGCATTTATACATGGCCAATGCAGCCCCAGGTAAGCCAAAAATCATAAACGGGAATTTCCCCGACATGAAGCGTGTGGCTTCCACTGAAAAGTGGGTGACATCAGGACTGGCCAATTGGGCAAAGAAAATGTTTTGGGCTCCCTCGACCAAAACGCCATCCACAACCATTGATCCCCCCAATCCGGTTTGCCAGAAAGGAAGATAAAAAACATGATGCAGACCAAAGGGAATTAATGCCCGTTCGATAAAGCCATAGATGAAGGTGCCGAAATACCCGGATGCAATGACCAAACCACCGATGGCATAAATGCCATTTTGAATAAACGGCCAGAAAAAGAACATGATCCCACCAATAAATAAAAAGGCAATGGCCGTAATAATGGGTACAAAACGTGTCCCTCCGAAAAATGATACCACTGGCGGAAACTCAACCTTATAAAACCGGTTATGTAGAGCCGAAGTGACCAGCCCCACTAAAATCCCACCAAATACACCCATTTGCAAAGATGTTATTCCCACAATATCGGAAATTGAACCGCTTGGCAACATCTTGTTCGCAATAATCGGGACAAACGCACTGCCGCTGCTCTCAGCAGCGATCTGCCCCAGATTATTGGCAATCAGCAAAGTTTCCGGTGTATAGGTTCCGGTAATCTTAATAAGCGCAGCGATTACCGCATGCATAACGAAAAATCCAATTACGCCAGCCAGTGCTGCCACCGCTTTTTCCTGTTTAGCCATCCCAATGGCTACACCCATGGCAAAGATAATGGGCAGATTCGCAAAGATAATATTACCGGCAGCAAGCATGATACTTAAGATGTCATTTACAATGGTTCCCGGGCCCATCACCTCTATCAGATTGTAGGATTCAAGCATGGTCTCATTAGTAAATGATCCACCGATCCCTAAAAGAAGTCCAGCCACCGGCAGCAAAGCAATGGGTAACATAAAAGAACGTCCCACCCGCTGTAAAACACCAAAAATCTTATCTTTCATCAATAATCGCCTCTTTCTCTATTTAATTATTTATTCTTCATAATAGTATTACCCCATTTCTTTGAAAATATCTAAGAAGTTTTTTTTACAAAAAAAGACACCCGACCCTTTAGACTTAACTCACAGGCAAATTTAAAGGGTTGGGTGTCTAATCGTTTCAGTCACATCATTTTTAAATATTTTCAACTATTTAAAAATGGTATCCTGATTTCACCTTTTGTCAAGGCCATCATACCGCATCGTTACCAGAATTTTACAGACTGGGTAATGTTCCGGAAATCACCGCCGGTTCCAAGGCATTGATAACAGCCTGCATAATGCCGTTTGAGGTATAGGTTGCTCCTGAAATCGTATCAACTAGCGGAGTCTGCGCAGCAACAATCGCTGCCGGTACTGCATCAATGGCCTTGCCATAATACTTTACATTATTTTCATTGTGGGAGACCACTAAAACATCAGTAATCACATTTTCAGCGACTGTCACACACACCGTCAGCTCCGGTCCGTAACCTTCTGTCACGCCAGTATAAGTACCATCCTTCAAATCAACACTGCCTAAAAACAGATTGGCCTTGGTTAGCACCGTATCGGTTACTGCTGTATCCGTCGTCATCGTTGATGAGCTTTCAGGTGGGGCGGTGCTGGCATTTTCCGCCGTTACGGGATCGGTTTGATCCTTCGCGGCTGTTGCCGATACCGTTTCGGTTCCATACAATTTTGCCACCGAAGTCTCCACTTCCCTCAATGAACATTTAAAAAAGAACTCCGGACCCATGATTCCGCCCACTTCCCATAGGTGGATACCCAGGAACACAATCAACACCGCAGTTAGCCAGCGATGGGGTTTGATCCAGGTACACTTTCCCGGTAATAGTTTTCTCAGCATATAGGTTAACCCCAAAAGCACCCCCATCAGCATGCACAGGGTTCCAAAATTAAATGATAAAATGGTTCCTGAGGAAAAGAACCCATGAATACAGGCCGAGATCACAAAAGCGATTCCCATTGTTTTATGTGAATTTCTCAGATTTCGGTTAATTCTGGCGATAAATTTATTTTTTCTTTTACCCTTATTGATTATTCGTAGTAAATAGATGATCGTAAGTAAAAATGCAAAAATGACACTTAACCAGGCAGTTAACACGTTAATGATAATAGTCATCGCAATCCCTCCTTTTTCCTTATCATAACTGATGATTATGACAACTTTGTGTCATTTAAATTAGTTTAACGCATTTTTGTGATGATCATGTGACGAAGTAACCTGTTTAATTTTTACTTTAGCTGATTCCTAAAAAGAAATCAATTTATTAATTTTTTTTCAAAAAAAAATAAGACCTACTGAAAAACAATAGATCCCACTCCTTAATAAAACATCGGCAATACCCCGAAAAACACCATCCCCAGACCGGCTGAGATCAGTATTAGTTTTATCGGATGTAGTTTAAAGCGGAAATAAACAAAGCTGCCAATCACAAAAATAATAATTTCCAGATATTGGAGGGCGGAAAAAAAATCACCTATTGAGTGGATCTCAGACCCCTTACCAATGAATCCGGTGGACATGAGCAGCCAAACTGCCGCGGCAATCAAACCAATCACGACTGGCCGCATCCCATAAAGAGCACCCTGAACCCATTTATTCTGCTGAAAATTAGTAAATGCCTTAGCGATAAAAAGGATGATGATAAACGAAGGTAGAACCACAGCGGTGGTTGTGATCAGAGCTCCCGGAAGCCCGCCCATTTCCATGCCCACAAAGGTCGCGATATTCACCGCAAAGGGCCCGGGGGTGGACTCTGCCACGGCAATAAAATCCGTCAGTTCCAACAGGGTCAACCACCCGTGGGCCACCACTTCCTGCTGAATCAGCGGTATCATGGCGTAACCGCCGCCAATGGTGAATAAACCGATTTTGAAAAAAGTGATAAATAGATCCAGATACATTATTTATCCTCCCCGCTATTTTTCCCGTTTGAATTTTTTTTATTCAGCCAAATCTGATAAGCCAGCCCCGTCACAGCACCGCCCAGCAGCAGATAAATGACATTGATGTTGGTAAATGAAGCCAGCCCAAAAGCCAGCATTAATATCAGCACCGTTAGTGGTGTGTATTCTCCCTTTTTACCCATTTTAACCACGGCTCCCAGGATTAAAACAATAACCCCGGCCCGAATTCCCCGAAAGGCATAACCGACCCATTCCAGACTTTGAAACTCCTGAAAAAACAGGGCAATGAGACTGATAATCGTCAGTGAAGGAATCACCACCCCCAGGGTGGCCAGCAGCGAACCCCAAAAGCCTGCTACCTTATAGCCCACAAAGGTCGCCGTATTGACGGCAATGACCCCTGGGGTTGCCTCAGCAATGGCAAAAATATCCAGGATATCCTCGCTTTCAATCCAGTGATGCCGTTCCACGGTTTCATATTCTATCAGCGGGATCATGGCATAGCCACCCCCAAAAGTAAATAACCCGATTTTTAGAAAGGTCATAAATACGGTTAAAAGTTTTTCCTGGTAATCATTCTTTTCTTTCAAAGCATCTCTCCCTATAAGCTGATCCATTCTATTTTTTCCTGAAAATCGCTGGGTTCACTAACAGCCCATAAAACATAGTTTTCCAAAATAGGATAATTTTTAATCACTACCGGCATTCTTTTTCCGTCTGTAAGAATGGCCATCTCAGAATTGATTGACTCTTCCTTCTGGCAGTCAATCTGAAACGCATGCATCGGCAGTCTAAATCCCTTTCCAGTGTACTTCATATAGGCTTCTTTAAGGGCCCAAAGATCATAAAAAGCCCGTATCTGTTTCTTTTCCGGTAACGAAAAGAGCCAGTCCGCCTCTGATGGGGCAAAAAAACGTCGCGCCAGTTTTAAATTCGGGTGCCCCATTTTTTGTATGTCCACCCCTACTGGCCGGGCTCCCAGACCGCAGACCACATAATGGCCGGAATGGGACAGGTTAAAAAAGATCTCCGGATAATCCGTGAGCAGTGGTTTGCCATCTGCTCCGACTTTTATCTCAAGCGGTTCGTAAATGCCATAGACCTGCTCCACCGCTTTTTTTAGCAGCATTTCAGCTCCCACCGCAAGCGCTTTGGCATCTGGTGTTTTAAGCCGTTCGGCCTTTTCTCGCCGCTGCTTTGAAACCGCTTTGATCACTACTGCTAATCGACGGGGATCGTTCAAGATGCGAACATCCGCGATAAAAACTCGGGTTATAGTCGATTCCATTTTTTCTCCATTGCTGACTCCATTGCTGACTCCATTACTGACCTGATTCATACTTTGCCAATTTATGGCGTGCAACAGGTGCCTTTTAATCAGTTTACTTCGTTTACGTGTTTTTTAAAACACCCTATTTACATTATACTAAAAAAGATAAGAGCAGGCAAACAATGGATCATTGTCTATCTGCTCTTTAGTCCCTATTTATCTCCATTAATGTCTGAATCGCTTTACGGTTTTTTTCATAGATCGCTTCTCTTATTGCTGAGCACCCACCCAAGTTTTTTTTCCCTTGCAATAATTTTTCGGCAAAGGCCATGCAGTTATTTTCACCGCAGTTTTTACAATTGGTATGGGGCAAATATTCGTAAATATCAAAAACACTGATTTTTTGATCCCTCATGGTTTTCTCCTGTTTTTTCACTTGTTGCTAATTGACATCTCAATATTAACAGATATAACAAAACCTGCTTTTTAAGTGATCTTAAAGAGCAGGCTAAATTTCTTTTGGCAGAGGTAGCAGGATTTGAACCTGCGAATGATGGAGTCAGAGTCCATTGCCTTACCGCTTGGCTATACCCCTTTATTCATTTTCTGTCCCGAAGGTACGCTAAACATTTTATCTGAATTCATTACGATTGTCAAGGAAAATGAATAAAGGATTTGCATTTTATTATTTTTACTTTATATGTTTTTCAATACCGAACACTCTTTTGGCATTCTGGGTGGTGATCTCTCCCACCTCTTCTACTGTGATCCCCCGGATTCGGGCAATTTCGGCGGCCACGAAATGCACATAGGCCGGCTCGTTTCGTTTGCCGCGATGAGGTGTGGGCGTCAGATACGGACTATCCGTTTCAATGAGTAATCGCTCTAAGGGCATCATCGCAACCACTTCCGGCAGTTTTCGGGCATTGCTAAAGGTTAGCGGCCCGGAGATCGACAAATAAAAACCCATGTCGAGAAAGATTTTAGCCATTTCCACCGAACCGCTATAGCTATGCATAATCCCGCCATACGCTGGCGCAAAGTACTCCTTTAAAATCCTGACCATGTCTTCCATCGATTCCCGGTTATGGATCACAATTGGCAGCTTCACTTCTTTGGCAATCACCAACTGGCGGATAAACACCTCCTGCTGGATATCCCGGGGGGAATAGTCATAGTGGTAATCCAGACCGATTTCACCGATCGCCACGACCTTTTCCTTTTTTGCCCATTCTTTTAGCAGCGCATCGTGTTTTGAGGTAATGTAATCCTTGGCATCATGAGGGTGAATCCCCACCGTAGCATAAACCATCGGGTATTTTTCACTCATTGCTACGGCCCGGAAACTTGAAGCCTCGTCGGCCCCGGGATTGACAATAAGCTCAACCCCGGCGGCCTGGGCGTTTTTTAGTACCGCTTCCCGGTCCTCATTAAATTTTTGGTCGTCGATATGGGCATGGCTGTCAATTAACATGTTCGCATCTCCTTTGCTTTTTTTATTAAACTATCTTTTTCGTTTTCATAGACTTCATCGATGACGCCAGCCAGCAGCAGGTTGAGAATCCGGCCGATTTCCTCACCGTTTTTGATTCCCAGGCCCATTAGATCATGACCGTTGACAGCCAGATCTTTTAGCGAAAAACAGGCCTTTTCGGCAATCACCTGATCAAGCAGCGCTTCCAGTCTTTTTAGTGACTCCAACCGGTCATGGTGCTTTGACGCCTTAGCCAGGTTATCCCCCCGCTTAATCGCAATCAGATCCCGAAACAATGGCTCTGAGAGACGGTTTAGCCAACGCTTGACACTTTTTTTATCTTCTTCAATGATGGTGCCGTGGTATTTCACTAACGCACAGACCTGATCAATGGTTACATTACTCATCCGCAAGGCTGTTAAGCGCTCCCGGGCGATCGCTTCAGAGCACTTACTGTGGCCTTTAAAATGGCCCACTCCGGCAGCGTCCCGGGTAAAGGTCTGCGGTTTCCCCAGGTCGTGAAACAACATCGCCCACCGCAGCCGCGGTACCGGCGCCAGCGTTTGCATTGCCACCGCCGTATGGGTCAGCACATCATAGCAGTGGTGCGGATTCTGTTGATCAAAATTTTTGGCTGGCAGCAGCTCGGGGATCACTACCCCCAACACCGTCGTTTCTTCCAGGATGATCGTTTTGGCGTTTTTGCCACAGATCAGTTTATTCAGCTCAGTGGCAATCCGCTCTGCTGAAATATTGGCAAGTTGTCCACAATTCTGCCGGATGGCGGTACGGGTCTCCTCATCCAGATCAAAGCCCAAAACCGCGGCAAAACGCAGGCCTCGAAGCATGCGCAAGGCGTCCTCGGCCATTCTTTTGTGAGGATCACCAACTCCGCGGATGATTTTATTTTTGATGTCCGCTGCTCCGCCATAGCGATCAATCAGACCTTTTTGGGGATGATAGGCCATCGCATTGATGGTAAAATCCCGCCTGGCCAGGTCATCTACTAAATTTCTGGTGAACTTCACCGCATCCGGATGACGGCTGTCGGAATAATCGCCTTCGGTCCGATGGGTTGTTATTTCGATGGCCATCCCATCAAGGATAATCGTCACAGTACCGTGGCGAATGCCTGTTTTTAAAACCCGATGGCCGGTAAAGCAAGAGATAATTTCATCCGGGGTGGCGTCAGTGGTCATATCAAAGTCCGTCGGTGGGGTATCAAGCAGATAATCCCGGACACAGCCGCCCACCAGATATCCACAGAATCCACAGCTTTCCAGCCCTTTAAAGACCTTTTCTACCGGAACCGGAAGACTAAGCTTCATTACTTCCCAGGCCGATGTCGTCGGCAACGGCCCGCATTCCCAAAATCGTTTCCCGCATCAAGTCATCCAGCGAATATCCGGCCATCTCCGCACCTTTGGCGACGACCTCCCGATTGACCCCGGCGGCAAAACTGGCCGTTTTGAATTTCTTTTTGACTGATTTTAGTTCCAGATCGTTGACACTTTTGGAGGGCCGCATATAAGCACAGGCGGTGATCAGTCCGGCCAGTTCATCGGTGGCATAGAGAATTTTCTCCATCTGATGAGTCGGCTCCACATCCGCACAGATTCCAAACCCATGGCTGACCACGCTGTTGATAAAAGCTTTCTCATAATCGTTGGCTTCCAGAATTTCGACCACCTTGACACAATGCTGATCCGGATATTTTTCATAATCCAGATCGTGAAGCAGCCCGACAATTCCCCAATAATCAGGATCTTCCCCTTCCAGTTTGGCAAAATGCTCCATCACTCCAGACACCGCCAAACCGTGATTAACCAGAGATTCACTTTCATTATATTCCTTCAACAACGCCAATGCTTTTTCTCGATCTAATTGTGTGTTCATTTTATCTCCTCGTTCTTTTATTAATTAAGTGTATTCTAACACAGTTACCCGTTTACTGACAAAGCCTGTTTCAAATTATTAAGCTTATTGTTGTTCACAAAAAGCCCTGCCACGGATTTTTACTTCCGTTGCAGGGCTGAGCGTTTAACTTTTCGTTTCTTAATAACTCGTCTTATTAAAACCCTGATCCCCAGGTTTGCTGAAATAGTGCATCGATCCGATAGCTCAGGGTTTCGGGCCCAATCCGATAGTTCACTTCATCGACCTGATTCACCGGCATGATTTCCATTAGTGAGTTGGTGATAAACACCTCGTCGGCATCGATCAACTGCTCACGGGTATAATTACCCTCTTCTATCGGGATGAGGTTGGCTTTTAGCAACTGGATTACCCGGTTTCTGATAATTCCGGCCAGCAGCCCGCAATCCCTTGCCGGGGTACAGACGGTTTTGTTTTTAATCAAAAAGAGATTGGTCATACAGCCTTCGGCCAGATAACCACGGGTGTTATAAAAAATCGATTCGGAAAAACCGCGGGCCTTGGCCTCATTTAAAATCAGCAGATTTTCCAGATAGTTGTTGGACTTGATCGTGACCAGCCGGGCTGTTTCATTGCGGACCGCATCATTGGTACAGATTTTTACTCCCCGGGCAAACATCTGGCGGTCATAATGATTCTCCCGGGCGGTGATTAGCAGGTTGTCCGCTTTTAAGCCCTTACTGAGGGTGACCCGCAGCCCACCCCGATTCATCTCATTTTTTTTTATGATCTTCAGACAGTCCGCCTTAATCTGATCGGGATGACTGGTTAAGTTAAGGCCCATCACCAGGGCACTTTGTTTAAAGCGCTCCATATGATCCGCGAAAAAAAACGGTTTTCCATGGGCTACATTGATGGTTTCAAACACCCCATAGCCATAAAGAAAGCCCTGATCCAGAGAAATCTGGGGTTCTTTTGAAATTTCTCCGTTATAACTGGCGTAGTCCATTGGGTTCCTCCTAAACTGTTTAATTAATAGCGTTTCAGTGCATCCATCAGAGCTCTGCCCTTGTCGAAGGTTTCCTGATATTCGGACTGGTTGTCGGAATCCCAGACGATTCCACCGCCGACCTGAAAATAACCTTTCCCATCCTTGCAGACAATCGTCCGAATGACAATATTAAGATCGAGATCCCCGTTGAAACCAATATAGCCGATCGAACCGGTATAAATGTTTCGCTGGGTGGGCTCCAGTTCATCAATAATCTCCATCGCCCGGATCTTCGGTGCCCCGGTAATCGAACCGCCGGGGAAAGTGGCTTTGACACAATCGATGGCATCGAGGTTGTCCTTTAATTCGGCCGTAACGGTTGAGACCAGGTGAAAAACGGTCTGATAAGTTTCTAACTTAAACAATTCCGGAACCTTAACGGTGCCGGTTTTAGCAATTTTTCCCAGATCATTGCGCTCCAGATCGACAATCATTAGCAGTTCGGCTTTATCCTTTTCGCTGTTAACCAGAGTCTCCCGATTAGCGGCATCTTCCGCAGCGGTTTTGCCCCGGGGCATCGTCCCTTTAATCGGTCGGGTTTCAATGTTTCGACCCTGAACCAGAATAAAACGCTCCGGGGAACTGGAAACAATCTGTCCTTCTCCAAAATCAATGTAACTGGCAAAGGGAGCCGGGTTAATTTTTCTGAGTTCGCTGTATAATTCCAGTGGGCTAAGCTGTAAATCAGCGTTAAAGCGCTGAGTCAGATTTGTCTGGTAAATATCTCCCGCTAAAATGTATTCGTGAACTGCATCCAGTGCCTTCATATACTCCGGCTTGGTGAAATTACCCCGAAATTCAACATTCTCATTAATTTTAAAGTCTGTACGAATGGCAATTTTGGGATCGCCGACAAATTTTGCGGCTAACCGGCTGATGATATCCGCTTCATTTTCTTCGATTCCCAGGGCGGCCACATAGGTCTTACCTTCTTTATGATCAATAATCACAATGCCATCATAAAAACCCATATAACAATCGGGGATCCCCACATCATCCACGGCACTGCGGGGAAATACTTCCAGATGATGACAGAGATCATAGCCAAAATAACCCACTGCCCCACCTAAAAAAGGAAACGGGGATGGATAATCCATTTTATACTTTTTTAAGAGCTTTTGCAGTTCATCAAAAGGATCTCCCGTAAGCGTTTTCGTCGCTGTTTTGGTTTTAACGGTAATGGCGTCCGCTTTGCTTTTAAAGACCAGAAACGGGTTCCCACCGATAAATGAATAGCGTCCCAGACTGTCCGGGTCTCTGCCGCTGTCTAAAAAGAAACTATAGGGCTCATCTTTGAATAGAAGATAGCACTCAAAACTGCTTAAGTCGGTTTTTATTTCTTGTATTAACATCGCACACCATTTTCTTTTGTCGATTGATAAAAGTTATCCAATAATTCCATCCCCATTTCGGTAAGAATCGCTTCAGGATGAAACTGAACCCCTTCGATGTGGTAGTCTTTATGTCGCATACCCATGATCTCATTTTGATCAGTTCGGGCGGTGATCTCAAAAAAATCCGGTATTTCCTGATTTTCAACCACCAAAGAATGGTAGCGCGTCACCTTCAGGGGATTATTAAGACCATCAAACACGCCGGCATTGTCATGGGAGATGGCATGGACTTTGCCATGAACCGGTTCCAGAGCTTTTTTAATCTTACAGCCAAAGGCCTGACCGATGATCTGGTGGCCCAGACAAATACCCAGGATCGGGATTTCACCCTTAAAACGGTGCACCACATCCAGACAGATTCCGGATTCGTTGGGGGTGCATGGCCCCGGTGATAAGACAATCATCGACGGTGCCATCGCGGCAATCTCGTCCAGGGTAATCTTATCGTTTCTCTTTACAATCACCGTTGCATTCAGTTTTTCCAGATACTGAACCAAATTATAGGTGAAAGAATCATAGTTGTCGATCATTAGAATCAATTTTTATACCTCTTAGTATTAGTCATTTTGTAAAGCATTGTACCATACTCCAAGGATTCAATACAATGAATTATAGCAGCAATATTTGGCCGCGATTTTTTTATCGCCGCTTTTTTTTCGCGGTTGATTTAAGCTAGAATTTACCCTCGACGCGATCATCTTTTAACGATTACTTTACTTTTTCTTTCCCTTAATTATTTACAATTTCAATTTGACAAATTGATCTCTGATGTGCTATTATTTGCTCAAGTAAATAAAGCTTTTTTGGTGCCTTGAAAAAGGAGAATAGGGAAACAGGTTAAAATCCTGTAGGGACCCACCACTGTAAAGTCGAGCACAAGTCATGACCACCTCACGGGAAGGGACAAACTGCGATGAAGCTGACTCAGGAGACCTGCCAGAAATGATTCCATTTGGACGACGGTAAAGTTCACATCTAAATTAGATGTGAACTTTTTTATTTAATTAAATCGACCTATCCAAATTTTCTTTTCATCGCCATAGAAATGCTTTATAATAAAATTAAGGAGTATCACATGAAAATCAACACGCGACAACTCGTTTTTATGGCGCTTTTAATTGCCCTCTCTTTTGTAGGAGCCCAGTTAAAAGTTTTTGGCACGATTGCCTTCGATTCACTGCCGGCCTTTTTGGGCACCCTGTTGATGGGACCTCTGGCTGGCGCAATTATTGCTATTATCGGTCATCTTTTAACCGCGCTTACCTCAGGATTCCCAATGACCCTACCCGTTCACCTTGCTATTGGTCTGGGGATGGGGCTGATCATGGTGGCCACCTGGTATACTTATGTTTTTGTTAAAAAGGCCGCAAATGAAATCGTCGCCCTGATCGTCAACGTTATCGTTGCCGCTATCTGCAACGGCCCGATCCTACTTTTACTCTGTTCGCCGCTTTTAATCCCCATGTTAACCTGGCCCGGAGTAATTGCAATGATGTTTCCCCTGGCTCTGGTGGGTGGAATCAATGCCCTGATTGCGGCCCTTGTCTTTAAAGCATTACCCCTATCGGTTAAAAATCAGGTATCTTCGGCAACTTCGGCTCAGGCATAAACTTAAGCTCCGCTAGAACCTGATTCTTAAATGACGAAGTAACTCACAAAATACATGGCACTTACGTTATTATAAAAACCCCCGAATGGAGGACCGTATGAAAACTTATCAATATCGTGACCTATCCGTCATTGAGCTTCCTGATTCCCTCCTGGTCACTGCCTGCGACAGTAGCGGTGGCGTCGGGGAAAAGCCCGGGGATGAACTGTGTGTTGCCACCAAGTACATTTCTGTTTTTGCTGCCCGGGTATGTCTTTTTGAACTGCTGGCCTGTGGCGCCCAGATCATCGGTCTTTCCAACACCATCGTCGGAGAAATGCACCCCACCGGCGAAGCTCTGATTAAAGGTATTCGGGAAGAATTGGAACGAGCCGGTATCGGAGATCTGCCCATTAATGGTTCGACCGAAGAAAATTTCAAAACCAGCATGACCGGTTTTGGCATTTTTGTACTCGGAATGGCCAATCGGTTGCGAATCACTCCCTCAGTATCTGCAGATGTGGTGATCTGCATCGGTAAACCCAAATATGTCAGTGCCCTTATTCTCGATGGCGATCCGGAAATCGCCAATTATCAGGATCTCAAGACCTTAGTTAAGAACCCTGCCGTAAATGAGATCGTTCCCTGCGGTTCCAAAGGGATTTTATACGAAGCCAACACGCTTGCCAATATTTACCAGCTCCAATTTGAACAATTACCTAATGATCTGAATGTAGTGGATTCTTCCGGCCCGGCAACCACCGTAATTGCCAGCATCAAGCCCTCAGCCCTATCCGGACTGGCTGCCATCTTTAAGGATAAGCTGACCATTATTGGTTATTTCAGATAACAAAATATTTGCAAATAAAAAAAGACCACCTGGTATTAAGGGTGGTCTCTTTTTTAAGGGGAGGGGTAATTATATTTTAGTTAATCTAGACGTCACAAAAATCCAGAATAAACGTAAAATCTAGGGTTTGAATATCATATACAACAGGTTTGACACTTTAAATTTTTTATAACCGCTGTCCGGTTTTTCTTCGACCGTGACCAACTCTTTTTCCGCCTCTGTTTGGCTTTCATCCGGGTTTTTATCACATTCCGGCAATTTAATAAAGCGATTGATTAAAAACGCCACAACGATACCAAATACCGTTTCCAGAAGTCTTAAAAGGGCCAGCATATAGGTACCCGTATCCTGAGGATAGGTGGTCATTAAAATGAGAAAAACCACACAGGTAATAACGATAGCACCCGACTTGTTAATTGTATTACACAGATAAATCAGTCCCATAATTCCTAACGGAATGATGAAAACATAGGCGTATTGATATGGGATTAAACGAGCAATAAAAATACCCAACATTCCCGCTACACCTCCAAAGAGGGTTCCCAATATCCGATTCCAGCCCGTTTCAATCGAATTTTCAATGCTCGGTCCCATCGTAATCACGGCCGCAATTGCAGCAACGAGCGGATTGAACTCCGGTCCCATAATTGCAAATACTACCACACAGATAAAGACTGCTAACACCGTTTTTATGTTTCTCATACCAATAGCTGGCAGATTACATAATTTCATGATTTTTTAACTCCAATTATTTTTTTGACTTTTACTATCAACATTTTGTTCCCAGCAAAAGTTTTGTTATAATATGTTTCTTTAACTAGAGTATACTCTCATATGAGATTAAGTCAATAGCGTAATCATTTTCAGGCTGATGTAACTGTTTTCACGCCGCATCTCTTAAGCAAACTCACAGATTTTTTAAGTTTTTAGCCGCCCGGATTTCCCCCATGGCAACGCGTTTCTTGCGAACTGATTTAAGCCGTGCGATCAATTCTTCCTTTTCATCTTGCTTTATCATTTCTTTCATTGCTTCCAGACTGGTTTCAAATTTCTTGATCTGGTCCAACAAGTTTTTGCGGTTGCACATAAACAGCTCCGTCCACATGGGGGCATTAATCATGGCAATCCGGGTCAGATCACCAAAGCTTCCGCCCTCAAAATCAGTGATGGAGAGATCATCCTCACAATCAACCAGGGCCGCTGCAATCACATGACAAAGCTGGGAAGTAAAGGCTATTTTTTGATCGTGTATTTCGGTGGTGGTCTCAACAATGTGGTTAAATCCCAAATCGGTTACGATATCCCTGATCAACTCAATGTTCTCTGGTTGATTGGTCGGTAAGGGGGTGAGAATATAATTACGATTCTTAAAAATGCGATCATCAGCCCCGCCGAATCCCTCTTTTTCACTTCCCGCCATGGGGTGTCCCGGAATATAGTCAATGTCTTTGCGTAACAGATTGCCCAGGTTTTTAAAGACCACTTCTTTTACTCCAATAATGTCGGTAACAATCGCCCCCGGTTTAAAATCTTCCATATAGAGCGCTAAAAAAGCCAGCGTATCCATTGGTGTCAGACAGATAAAGACCAGATCACACCGGGGCAACATTTTTTGAAGCCCCGCCGAATCCCAGACGCCTTCATCGATCACGCCCCGGGTCCGGGCGGTTTTAATCACTGCCGGGCTTAAATCATAAGCCCAAATTTCTTTGGGGCCTTGTTTCCTGAGTCCCATGGCCAGTGCACCGCCCATCAGACCCAGGCCGATAAAGCCAACGATGGAATCTTCTCGGTTTTTCATTAGATCACCTTATTCTCAAATTCGGCGTATTTTTTAACTGTAATCATGATTTTATGGAATTGTTCCGGGGTAATGGATTGTTCCCCATCGCAAAGGGCCTCTTCGGGATTATTGTGGACCTCAATCATCACACCATCGGCACCAACGGCAATGGCCGCCTTGGTCAATGCTTCAACGGTCCAGGATAGCCCGGTGGCATGGCTGGGATCAATAATAATGGGCAGGTGGCTTTTTTGTTTAAGTACCGGGACACAACTAATATCCAAGGTGTTTCGGGTGGCCGTTTCAAAGGTTCTAATCCCCCGTTCGCACAAGATCACCTTATCGTTTCCTTCTTTCATGATGTATTCGGCCGACATCAAAAATTCCTGCATGGTTGATGACATCCCCCGTTTTAACAAAATAGGCTTGTCAATTTTCCCCAATTCCCGGAGCAAATCAAAATTCTGCATGTTTCTTGCCCCGACCTGGATAATGTCGACATCTTCAAAAGCTGGCAGATGTTCAAGTGACATCAGTTCGCTGACAATTGGAAGTCCGGTTTCTTTTCTGGCGATTTTTAATAACTCCAGCCCTTCATAACCTAAGCCCTGGAATGCGTAAGGCGAAGATCGTGGTTTAAAAGCACCACCGCGCAGAAAGGTAGCTCCAGATTCCTTTACACTTTTGGCAATCGCCACAACCTGTTCCTCACTTTCGACTGAACACGGACCAGCCATGATGCTAATGGTGCCTTCGCCAACTTTTCTGCCCTTAACGTTAATAATGGTGTCATCGGGATGGAATAAGCGATTGGCTTTTTTGTACGGTTCCTGAACTCTGAGGACATTCTCAACAATACGATTCGAACGGATTTTTTCCACATCTGCCAAGGTTGTATCCCCTACTATTCCCAGAATCGTGTGATCCACACCTTTTGAATAATGGATGCTCAGTCCCTGTGTTTCAATCATTTTGATTAACCTCTTGATATCTTCTTCATTTGTGTTGGGTTTAACGACTACTATCATTTTTTCCTCCATTATTGTTATTCACTGACCACTCACTTTTTATCTTCTGTGCACCGAAGACCACCGAAAATCGGTCGCTTGATTTTCCGTGATTCGTAGACAGCCACCAATTTGCTAGCATGACGCTTGGCTTTTGTCTTGCGAAAAAAAAAGGAGACTTCCTAAGAAGTCTCCTAAAAATAAACTTTTATTCAATACACCTGTATCGCTAAAAATTTCTCATGGATTCTCAAAGGAACTTAATTTATTGTACGCAAAATAACCAAAGCTAAAGAACCAATAGCTTTGGGTGTTAACGTAATAATATTCATTTAAGTTTCTTCTTAACTCTTCCATGATATTCCTCTCAGGACACATAAGAAAACAAATTTCTACTAAACATAAAAACTGCAACGTGTATTTTGATTTATTATAGACTTAAATTTTACTAATGTCAAATAAATAGTTCTGATTTTCTGTTAATTTTTTGTTCTTTGATTTCACGTATTGACAAGGTTCACGATTCGTGTTATATTGCTTATAATTCCTACTGGAATGATATGTAATGAAATTCACTGCAATAGAATCCCAAAAATCCAAAGGAGAAAGCAATGAAAGATACCCGAAAATTTGAAACCCTTCAACTACATGGGGGGCAAAACCCAGATCCTACCACTCACGCGGTGGCTGTTCCCATTTATCAGACGACCTCATATGTTTTTGATAATAGCGAACACGCCCAGCGCCTTTTTGGATTAGAAGAACCCGGTAATATTTATACCCGGATCATGAACCCCACCACTAATGTTTTGGAAGAACGAATGGCTCTTTTGGAAGGCGGTGTTGGTGCTCTGGCTTTTGCTTCCGGATCGGCCGCCATTACCGCAACAATTCTAAACATCGCCGGTACCGGTGATGAACTGGTTGCCGCGTCCACCCTTTACGGGGGCACCTACAATCTGTTAAGTGCCACCCTGCCCCGGCTTGGCATTAACACCACTTTTGTTAACCCGGATGATCCTGAGCGTTTTCGAACTGCCATTAACGAAAATACCAAGGCTATTTATATCGAGTCCTTAGGTAATCCGGCTATTAATATTTGTGATGTCAAGGCGGTTGCCAAAATCGCCCATGATAATGGTCTGCCGCTGATCGTTGATAATACCTTTGCCACGCCTTATTTATTTAAACCCCTGGATTTTGGTGCGGACATTGTGGTTTATTCGGCCACCAAATTTATCGGCGGCCACGGTACTACTATCGGTGGCCTGATCGTTGATGGTGGCACCTTTGACTGGGCCGGTAGCGGCCGCTTCCCGGTATTTACCACCCCGGACTCCAGCTACCACGGCATTACCTACGCGACTGACATCGGCGCTGCCGCCTTTATTGTCAAAGCCCGGGTTCAGCTACTCCGGGATACTGGCGCCTGCATCAGTCCGTTTAATGCCTTCCTGCTTTTACAGGGTCTGGAAACCCTATCACTGCGACTGGATCGGCATCTGGAAAACACCCAAAAAGTAGTGGCGTTTTTAAGTGACCATCCGAAAGTTACCTGGGTTAACTACCCCTCACTGCCTGATAACCCCTACAAGAATCTTTCCGAAGAGTACTTTAAAAAAGGTCCCGGCTCTATTTTTACCTTTGGGATCAAAGGCGGCATTGAAGCTGCCCGGAAATTCATTGACAGCCTGAGCCTGTTTACACATCTGGCCAACGTGGCCGATGCCAAGTCCCTGGTTATCCATCCGGCTACCACCACCCATCAACAGCTTTCCGGCGACGATCTCATTGCTGCCGGTGTTACCGAAGACATGATCCGTTTGTCCATCGGGCTGGAACATAGCGACGATATTTTAGCTGATTTGGATCAGGCTTTGGCTAAAGTCTGATAATTTTATTACCCGGAGGTAAAAATATGCCCATCAAAATACCCACCGACCTGCCCGCCAGTCAAATTTTAACCGATGAAAACATCTTTGTGATGGATTCCGACCGGGCCAGTCATCAGGATATCCGCCCACTTAAAATCGTAATCCTTAATTTAATGCCCACCAAAATCACCACCGAAACCCAGCTCCTGCGGTTATTGGGAAACACCCCGCTGCAAATCGAGGTAACCCTGCTGCAAACCAAAACCTATGCGAGCAAAAATACCTCTTCCGAACATTTAGGCTCTTTCTATTGTTACTTTGAGGAGATCCGGGAACAGCGTTTTGATGGACTGATTATCACTGGAGCCCCCATTGAAACCCTGGCGTTTGAAGCCGTGGATTATTGGGATGAGCTCACCGAAATTATGGAATGGAGTAAAACCAGTGTTTTTTCCACCCTGCATATCTGCTGGGGCGCTCAGGCCGGACTTTATTATCACTATGGCATTCAAAAGTACTTATTACCGCAAAAAGCCTTTGGCGTTTTTGAACACCATCTGGAACACCGCTATGTTAAACTCTTCCGGGGTTTTGATGACAGCTTCTATGTTCCCCACTCCCGACATACTGGGATTCACCGGGAACTCATTGATGCCCACCCAGATCTGGAGGTCATGGCATCGTCCATTGATGCCGGGGTTTATATTGCCACAGCTCAAAACGGCCGCCAGATTTTTGTTACCGGACATAGTGAATATGACCCGGAAACCTTAAAGGGTGAATATGACCGGGATGTTTCCCAGGGTAAACCGATTAATGTCCCCATCAACTATTACCCCAATGATGACCCCACAAAACCCCCGGTCGTGCGCTGGCGGGGCCATGCCAACCTGTTATTCAGTAACTGGCTGAATTACTACGTTTATCAGGAAACACCTTATGAATTATCAGATGCCGCATTTTAAGGGTATTTTAAAAGCGCAGGATGGCCTGCGCTTTTTTTTTATTTAACCGTGAATTCTGTTTTCGTGTCCGGATCTTCCCGGTCATCAATATAAATCTCCACCCCATAATACCCTGGTTTTGTTACCAGTTCTGCCGGAAGAATCCCCCATAGTGGTGCATCGCTGACGTCGCCGTTATTGATGGTAACGGAATCGACTTCCTGCCCTTCAAAAAACCAGATAAAAGTGATATTAGTATCATCCGGTGCGTTGTGCAGTTCTGCCGCCACGTACACATCGGTATTGACCGGAAACTCAGTGACTGTATCCGTGGGCATGGAGTTGTCGTCCACGCTTGTGGTCATCACAGCATTGCTAACCTTAGCAGTTGTTGCACTACAACTCGCCCCCATAAAAAGCACTGAAACCAAGATAATCGTTATTGCCAATAGAGATGGTGCTAATTTATTTTTTTTCATGACTTTTTCCTCCTGTATGATTATTTTTACACGAACAGCTAAAACATCCTGCTAAGCACAAAATTCCCCGTCTCTGCCCGATGACCTGACAGTCGCGTTTGCAACCGATTTCACTTTAGTTTTCCAGCGGCTTAGCCACTCTTTATAAAATCCCCGTATTTCGCTTAACCTCCTTTTTTTTCAAAGAGACATTCCAACCTATTTTTGTAATTATTTTACCACATTATTTAAAAAATAAACATGCCGTGGTCAGCTTTTGCAAACAAAAAACTCAAGTGGAAAATCACTTGAGTTTTTGCGGTTTTATTTATCCCGATCTTTTAACGCCTTCATCACGTCAAAATATCGATAGGTTATGATTTCTATTAACGAAATAATATCATCCGCCGATTCCATCTCTTCCCGTTTCATAATCAGCGCATCAGCAATCAGCAGTGCCAGACGTCTGGCACAGTTCCGACTAACTGGATTTTTAAGCACATCAAAATCCGGCAGGGGCACAATTCCGCCCACCCGACTAACAATCTGACAACCGGTAAAACCACAAACCTCTTTGATATAGGTTCGTAGCAAATCATCCCGATATTCGGTATATTCCCGATACATGGGCTTGGCATCCTGATCCCAGCATGCACAATAAACCCGCTGATATGCTGTGATCAAGCCTTTTATATACCCCAGCATTTCCTGACGATAAGCTTTCCGGGACGCTTTAGTTCCTTCTTCATGGTGGAACCAGGCAATATATTCATAAACCAGATTTCCCAGAAGATAGCCGGTATCAGATGAGGATGGGCCCATAAAAGGGTATTCCATATCGATGATTTTCATCTCGTTGTCACCAATCATAATGTTGGAGGTGTGCAGATCGCCATGAACCAGACATTCGCTTTTCTTCATAAAAATACCCCGGAGTTTAAGCAGTTCAATCCGCAGCTCCCGTTTTTCCCAGAGTAAATCACTCATGGCCAGATGGCTAGGATCTCCCGGTGGCAGATCCACTACACCTTCCTCAATAAAAGATTCCCGCAAAAACAGAATGGTTTCCATAATAACCCGCATCTCGGGATTCATAAATTTGCATTCCAAAACCTTATGATCAATTTGATCCAAGTAAATCTCAGAAGTATAGAAATTTGATTTGGCCAGGAATTCGCCCATCTGTTCTGGAAATTTAGGGAAAGACTTTCCCTTGATCAATTCAAAGCGCATAATCTTAAGCCGTCCGCAATCCTCATAAACAAAGAGATTATTTTCGGGATCGAGGTGATACATTTGGGGCAGGTACTCGGGAGTAATGGCCGCTCTTAGTTTGATGATTTCGGATTCAAGCTGGTTGCGTTTGGCGGTCAGGGGAACCCCTTCGCCGAACGCCTTCAGGTAGGGTTTTGCCTGTTTGAGAATGACGGACTTTCCAGTTTCATCCCAGACCCGATAAATATGGTTGACAAAGCCATCGCCGTCGTCCTCGCCGCCGCCAACCTCATAAACCTCAAGTCTGGCACCAGCCGGAAAAATACCCGTGTATGCTTTTATATATTCAATGACTGTACAGGGTGTTAAATCTTTATCGGACATCTACTACCTCACAATTTTTAAACGGATTCAATATTTTACTATTTTATCACGACGAGCGGTAGAAATAAATGAACTAATTATTTCACTAACGGGAATATTTTGTGCTCACCTAAAGGCTTAAGCGATCATAATCGTCAAAGGCTTTCTTCCGGGTTAGTAAAATTGAGAAGTGAATCCCGAAATATCGGGAGATCAGAATCGCACCCATAATCACAATCTGATAGACGATGGCGGTCATCGGCATCGAACCGCCGAGAATCTGACCGGTCATCATACCCGGCAAGGAGACCAGACCAATGGTTTCGGTGGAAGCAATAATCGGATTCATACAGGCGACGATGGCTTCTTTATACCAGGGCAGGGTGGATTCCCACTGATTGGCAGACAAAGCCAGCCGATAGTGGTACTGCCGTTCATTTTGTCTTAACCCGGTATAAAAGGTATTGATGCCAATGATGTTTCCGCTTAAACTATTGCCCAAGAGCATCCCCATCAGAGGAATATAATATTGGGCATCGAAGATATTTGAAAGACCGATAACAAATTGATTAATAAAGAGAATCATCACCAGATTGGGAATGCCAAACCCAATTACAATCGGCAATAACTGATTTTTGATGGTCAATCCGCAGGTTTTAACGGTGGACAACCCCGCCGCCCCGATCATAAACAAAACATAGGCCGAATTAACCCAAAGGTTGTTAAATAAGAAGATGTACTGCAGAAAAAAACCCACCAGAACCAGTTGGATCGTCATTCGAAACAGGGAATATATAATCCGTTTATTCAGCCCGATCCCCAGTTTGTAATTGATAATGGCCATTGGTAAAACAAAGATCAGCAGATATAGAGGGGTGTAAAAAGGGATTTCCTGAACGCCCATTACCAACTTACCTCCCTTAGTCCCTGATTCTTATAAATATCATCGTGGGAAACCACTAAAATGGTTTTGTCATAACCGAGTACCAAGTCCACCATTTTTGTCTTGAGTTCCAGATCTAAGCCGGTGGTGATTTCATCCAAAATCCAGATATCCCGATCCAGAAGAATGCCTAAAATTAGAGCCAACCGCTGCCGTTCGCCGCCAGAAAGGGTATCGACATTTTTTTCGAGGGTATCTTTAGGCAGGGACATCGCATCAAGCCAGTAATTTTGCAATCGCTCAACATTATAACTTAGATGACGGTTTGCCTCAAATTTAAATACCTCTTCAAACACATCTCTGACAATTCCCTTGGGAATATCGGCATCCTGACTGACGTAGGAAATTTTGCTACGAATCTGATTCACCGTTATACCTGTCAGTTTGGTCCCATCGACTAAAATTTCGCCGCGATCAGGCGCCACAAATCCCAGCAGCATTTTTACCAGACTGGTCTTCCCCCGGCCCGAGGGAGCACAAAAAAGAACTTTTTCATGGCGCTCGATGGCCAGATTAAAACCGGAAAAAATCATCCGCTCATCGAATTTTAACTGAATATTTCGGAATTCCAGATAAGCCATCTTTCACCTCGTGTTTAAACTGTATTAGTATCAGGCTGATCGCCTTATCGCCAGGACACTTCCGCTTTTTTTCGGGGCACTGTTCTTTGGTATTTAACATCGGGATATCCCATAACCAGACAGGCAATCACCTCTTTGCTTTCATCAATACCCAAAAAGGCTTTGATTTTGGGATTGCCATAAGCTGCCCTCACAAAGAAACCACTGTAAAACATTCCCAATCCCTGGGCATGAGTCATCAATTCCATCGAGTTGGCCGCTAATCCTGCATTTATAGGCGTTTCAGAGACCACTAAAATCAAGCCCTTGGCTTTAAAAAAAAGGCTTGTGGGTAATTCGGGATCAGCCAAATAATCTTCATACATTTTCATCCAGCGTTTTGCATAATATTTAAATAATGTATTTTTGTTTTGTTTATCCTCTAAAATATTTTTTCCCAGTTTATTCAGCCCTTCAAGTCCCAGTCCGGTCAGCTTCCGTATCTCATCCTGAACCACAATATATGAAACATTCTGACTATTGCTACCCGTTGGGGTAAAACGTCCTGCTTCAATAATCTGCTCAATTTTTTCCTTCTCAATGGGTTGATCTGTAAACTGACGGACCGAACGTCTGAACTTAATATAATTCAGCAGGTTATCCGGTGTGATATCAAAGCTGTCGGTCTGATAATCTTTAACCTCTGCCATATCATAATCGCTGATACTCACCGCATCAACCGGGCAGATGGCAATGCAGTGTCCGCACTTTATGCATGTTCGATTCAGTGGCGCAGCCTTATCCTCTTTTAAAACAATATCATTGGGGAAACAATCCTCAACACATGCACCACAACCAACACATTTTTCCTGATCGATTTTTATCATTCTATCTTCCTTTCAATATCAAGTGAAATTTCAAATCAGCCTACTTACCGGTGATAAAGAAATACAGTAAGACGATCACGCCCAAGACAATACGGTACCAGCCAAATATTTTGAAGTCATGCTTTTTGATATAGGTCATTAAGAACTTAATTGCCACGACGGAAGTGATAAAGGCAGCGATCATCCCGATTAATAGGATCACCACTTCCCAGAGGGTAAAAGCAAAACCGAACTTAATCAGCTTTAAAAAGCTGATCCCAAACATTACCGGAACGGCCATAAAAAAAGTAAATTCTGCCGCCACCGTTCGGGATGTTCCCAAAATTATCCCGCCAAGAATCGTTACTCCGGAACGGGATGTCCCCGGTACAATCGATAAGGCCTGAAAAGCGCCAATCTGTAAGGCCTGTTTATAACTAAGCTCAGATAATTTGACCACTTCCGGCTTGCGTTTTTTATGATAGTTTTCAATGACAATAAATAAAACCCCGTATAGAACCAACATCGCCGAAACGGTAATGGAATTCATAAAGTAGGTATCAAACAGGCGATCCAGCAGTAAGTAGGCCAAAACTCCAGGAATACATGCCACTGCAATTTTCGACCACAGAATAACAGTGTTTTTTCTAATTATTATCTTTTTATTTTTAAACGTTATCGGCACCAGCTTATGCCAATAGATATAAACCACCGCTAAAATTGCGCCTAATTGAATCACATACAAAAACATTTCGATAAATGGCTCTGACATATTAAGCTTTATAAAATCATCCACCAATATCATATGTCCGGTACTGCTAATCGGTAGCCACTCGGTGATACCTTCGACAATCCCCAGAAAAATTGCTTTTAAAATTTCCAAAAATCCCATTTTTCCCTCTCTTTTGTCTGTCGTTTTAAGTCGTTTGTCTCGGGAACGCATCATTGCGATTACATTTCAGTGAAACAATTAATCAACTCACATCACTAAGTTTACTTTTTTATACGCAAATTGGCAATGTTTTTATGGGATTTCCCTATCAATTCCTTATAAATAGAGCGCAATCTTAAAAAAATCAAAGAAAAAACATCCGGTGCTGTCAGTCCGAACAGCCCCGGACATTTAATTAGTTGCTTGGATCAAACACCGATCCCATAAAGACAATGGCGCCGGTTTCACTATCCGTTATCGCATAGAAAAAGGGTCGGTCAAAGTTAAGTTCAAAGTCATATGTTGGCATACTGGTGACGCCAACTTCCACCGAGGTCACGGCCGCCGCCTCAGTACCCGTTTCATCGACCTGAATAAAGGTCTTATGCTTAACGTCACTGATAAAAATGTCGGTCCCCGCGCCTTCTATCGCCATCCCCGAAAAATCTGCTTTCCCCGGTTCAAAAGCGATTCCCATGCCCATATCTGATAATGACTGGTTCAATGATTGTTCATATTCCATAGTGAACTTCGGAAGCATCAGGCTACCCTCTTTTTCTTCAAAAAGACCGCTCCAACGGGCCCAGTTATCCTGACTCAGTTGCTTTTTAAATTCACTGAGGCTCGACTCTTCATTGGGTAAAAAAAGTAACATCGCCATCTGCTGCTCTTCACCATAGGGAAGCCGTAAGGCCTGAAAATCAGATGTTTTTAAATAGTCAAAGGAACCGCTCTGATACATTGTCGGCACCGTTACAGTCTGTCCATCAGCCTGTTTAAATGATTGATCCGTTGTCAATTCCTTCTCAAAGGGGCTGGTCCAGGCCCCCTTAAAATAAACGGCATTTATCAAAAACATGATGGTTTCAGGGTCAATCGGCGGGCTGACAATCTGATTGATGGTCCCCTTGGTTTGGTTTTTTACCCATGTATTAATCATATCGGCAGACTTGGGATCTGAGAAATCCAGCTTTTTTGCCTCTGCCTGATAATCATTTCCGACCATCTTCAAAAATACTTCTGAAAAGTCAAAATCCTCAGTCATCCAGATGGAATTGGCAACGTTTAAGGTCACTTCGGGGTCTGCCTCTGTTAAAAAATAAATCAGGGCCCGATTGTTGCTATTTAGCTTTTCAATATCAATTCCCTGAATATTTAGCACCTCTGCCATGGCATCCCGGGTTGCTCCGGCGGCACCGTTATAGGCCATATTCAATGCCAGGGAGATGCTCACTGGTGAAATCATGCTGTTTTCATTTTTGGAAGTTAGATTTTTATAAAGCGCAAAACCAAAGTCATTGGTTTTTTCAACCATTGAGGTATCAAAAGAATTAAGCACATCCGTATCCGGCTTTGATATCACTGCTTTTTTACAACCCGAACCCAAGAATAATATCGCCGCCATACCAAAAACACCCACCAGAACAGCCAGTCTTCGTTTCATTTTAATCCCCTTTCATCTTCATGCCGTTTTGTCCGATCGCAACACTTATTATTTATCGCCGGTCAGTTAAAAAAATTCAACACCGCCGGTTTCGATATCATATTTTCCTGAAATAAGCTTTACTTCTCCTTTACGGATAAGATCCCTTACCATTTCGCTTTCACTGATCCGGCAAAAACTATGTTCAATATTTAAATTCTCGCACTTATCAACATCTTTTTCGCCTGAAATGACAGGCATTATTTCATCTAATACTTTCTTAATGTTCCCGGTGCCATGCCCCTCCATCGCTGCTGCCACGGCCCCGCAGTGGTTATGACCCAACACTAAAACCACCGGTGTTCCCAAGTGTCCCACGGCGTATTCAATACTCCCTAATTCAAAATCACCGATCACATTTCCCGCCGTTCGAATGACAAAGAGCTCGCCAATCCCGGCCGCAAAAATGTGCTCAGGAGGAACTCGGGAATCTGAACAGGTGACAACCACAGCATAGGGGTTCTGACCATTTTTAGCCGGTGCGGTCTTAATCGTCTGATGACTATAACCACTTTCTTTTGCATCTAAAAACTTCTTATTACCACTAATCAATGCCTGTATTGCTGCTTCAATTTTATTTTCTTGCTTGTTTTTCAAGGTTTTACCTTCTTTCTTAAATTCTTAGCTTTGCGTTAGCACCTTTTCAATAAACACACTGGCCACTTGCGGATCAAATTGAGTCCCGGCGCATTTTCTTATTTCTGCCACCGCTTCTTCCACGCTGAGTCCCTTTCGATAGGCCCGGTCACAGGTCATCGCATCGAAGGCATCCGCTACACCAATGATTCTTGCCTGAACAGAAATTTCCTCGCCTGCCAACCGTTTCGGGTAGCCCTTTCCATCCCACCGCTCCTGATGCTCCAGGACATATCTTGCCAATTCTGAAAATTCACTGGAGGAACTTAAAATCCGATAGCCGATCTCCGGATGGCGTTGAATTTTTTTCCACTCATCTGGATCTAATCCCCCCGGCTTATTGAGTATTTTCTCGTCAATCCCCATTTTACCGATATCGTGGATTAAACCGGCGGTCTTTACCTGGCTGACATCATCCGGGTCAAAATTCATTTTCAAAGCAATTTTTTCGCAGATTTCGCTCACCCTTTTGGAGTGCAACATCTCCCGACTGCTTTTTTCATAAAGGGTATTCATAATTAAATCGATGGTCTTATTCTTTATACTGGTACTTTCATATAGCTTATGTCGATACATATTGTCTTCGGCATTTTTTAACACATCCTGGATATTTTTATTCGCTTCGGTTTTCGTTTCATATCCAAATGAAATGGAAAATTTTATGGCCCCAATCGACTCCTGCCGGGCTGCGGTTCGCATCCGTTTGACAATCCTGGCTGTCTGGATCTGATCTGTTTTTGGCAGCAGGATAATGAACTCATCCCCACTGAGCCGGGCGACCACATCCTGATCCCGACATTCATTTAAAATTACCTCCGCAACTTTTTTAAGGAGCTCATCACCCAGCGCATGTCCAAAGGACTCGTTCACCAGCTTTAGTCCGTTCACATCGGAAATAACCAGACTCAACGGCAGGTTATCTTCGGTATCAATGGTCACTAATGCTTCTTCGTAATAGCGGCGGTTGAAGACTCCGGTGAGATAGTCGTGATCACTTAAATAACGGATTCGCTCTTCGGTCTGTTTCCGTTTGCTAATATCAGAAATAATGACGGCCACCTGTTGCGGTTCGGGACAATAGGCTACCATTTCAAAATACTTATTAAACTGATGAAAATACTTTTCAAAACAGACCGATGCGCCGGTTTTTATCACTTGTGCACATTTGCTAACCATAAACGCTTTTGACTCCGGGATGATCTCAGTCAGGGTTTTCTCGAGAATGTCCTGGCTCTTTAAACTGGTCAATCGCTCAAAGCTTTCATTTACATACAAAATCCTACAATCCTCAGGTTCCCCGTCCTCGTCAAGCAAAACTTCATGGACGATCAGGCCTTGTTCCATTTGAGTGATCAGCCGGCGATTTTTCTCTTCGCTGACCTTGAGACTTTCTAACAGTTCAATGGTTTGAGAATGCGCTTTTTCTAATTCAGCGGTTTTTTCCGCTACCATCCGTGCCAACCGACCTTGTTCATCCTGCTTATGGCGATTGGCCGTTTTAATTTTTACCATCGCTCTGATTTGGGCTGTAAGTTCCGATTCATCAATCGGTTTTGCTAAAAATGCTTCTGCCCCGGATTCAAGGGCCAGAATCCGATGCTCCCGATCGCCTTTTACCGCCGTTACAAAAACAACCGGGATTTCCTTGGTGCTTTTTTCAGCCTTTAGTTTTTGACAAACCTCAAATCCATCCATCCCCGGCATGACAACATCCAGTATGATTACATCCGGATCTTCTTGTGCCGCAATCATTATCCCCTCCATACCGGAAGTGGCTGTTAATACCTGGGCCTCTGGAAAAGCTTCTCGAATCAGTGCTCGCAGGGTAATCAAATTGTCCTGATTATCATCGACTGCTAAAAATTTTGATCGTTTATCTGCCATAAAGCACCTCCTGAATGACTTTTAAGAACTCCCGTTCAATGATCGGTTTAGGAATAAAGGCGTCAAACCCCTGGGCTAAAATCCCTTCTCTTTCCTGAGTCATGGCACTGGCAGTCAGTGCAATAACCGGCGTATGTTCCAGCCCCGGCGACGATCGAATGGTCTTAAATGCCTGGATACCATCAATTCCCGGAAGGGCAATATCCATCAGAATCAAGTCGGGCCGATATTGTTTTGCCAACGCGATGCTTGTTGGACCGTCTGTCGCCTCCAACACCCTGAAATGATCGCTTAGCAACGCCTTTACCGTGATCATATTATCGGGATTATCTTCCACCGCCAGTACCAATGGTTTTAACTTATTTGTTCGCGTCACAAATTGCTTTACCTTTTTTTCGTCAGTTTCCGGATAAAGCATCGAAGCGATAGCTTTTTTTAGTTCTTCTCGGTTGACATCACCTTTTTGAATTAACTGGTGAATATTATTTTTTGTCAAAAATTTAAGCTCGTCTTTGGTGATATGCTTAGCCGTGAGTATCAATACCGGAATATAGGCGGTCGGTTCCGACGCTCTTATGGTGTTTAGCAAATCAAACCCATCAATTTCAGGCATCATTAAATCCAGAACGATGGCATCAGGAATAACCGCTTCCATAATTTTCAGAGCTTCTTTTGCATCGCTGGCCACTTGAATGGTATACCCGCTATCTTCTAGTAAATCTCTAATCTGAATAACTGCTGGTTCACTGTCTTCAACAATCAGCAAGGTTTTAGCCGTCGAATTCGCTGACACTTTACTTGACAATTGCGGCACCGCTATTTCTCGTGGCAGCCTGGCTCGATCTTTTTTAAATTCTTCTTCAATCACTTTGTTTTCCGGCGAATAATGAACAGGCAGTGAAAGGAGAAATTCCGACCCCTGGTTCACGACACTTTTTACGCTGATTGTTCCACCTAGTAAGTTGGCATATTTTTTAGCAATCGCCAGTCCCAGTCCAGTTCCTCCAAATTTACGCGAGGTGCTGCCATCGGCCTGTCTGAATTCATCAAAAATAAAGGGCAGATAATTTTCGTCGATCCCGATACCAGTATCCCTGACCCGAATTTCTAAGTGCTCCCCGTTCTGGCCCATGGCCAACAATACCTCACCTTTTTCTGTGAACTTAACCGCATTGCTGGCCAGATTTTCCAGAATATGACGACATTTATCGCGATCGCTATTGATATAAACGGCAGTGTCACTTACACCACTTCGACACGTCACATTTTTCTCACTGGCCTGGGGCACCAGCATTTCCACCACCTCATTAATCAATTGATTTATATTAAAGGTCGTAATCTCAATTTCTTCCCGACCGGCTTCGATCCGGGAAATATCCAAGATGTCATTAATCAAAGCCAGGAGGTTTTTACCATTTCGTTCAATGACCTCCAGGTAACTGTACTCTTCTTCTGGTATTTCATTTTTAAGGCGACGATTTAAAATCCCCGAAAGGGCAATCACTGAATTAAGGGGTGTCCGCAATTCGTGGCTCATATTGGATAAAAAGTTAGTCTTAAGCTGATTGGCTTCATTGAGCTCTTTTTTCTGCATTTCCAGTTCAATATTCTGATGGATCAGTTCCACCGACTGCTCTTCCATTTCGTTCTTCTGGGCATCCAGTTCCCGGTTTTGCTGCTCCAGCTTGTGTGAAAATTCTTTAATGGTTCGGTAAGCCAGAATTCCTTCAATCCGGGCACTCATGGTACTGATGGTTTTTTCAATAAAACCAATCGCTTTTTGATTGTATTTGCCAATCGCCGCCAGGGATACCACCGCAATAACTTCCTTGCCAAAAACAATCGGAATCGTAATGATTTCCCGGGGAATAAACTTTCCACTGACGGTATAAAAAGCAAAGCGTGAATCTTCCGGGATATCTTTAATATGGGTGTAATGGCCACTGGCAAGCGACGCACCAAATTCACCTTCCAGAGTATCCCCACTAAATTTTTCTCTGCCCTTTTGGTCCAAGCCAATCGATTCAAAATATTCAAACTGGTGGTTATCGCTATTTAGCAGATAAACCGCTGCAACCTGAGAACCCGTGTATCGGGAAAGGATATTTAATGTCTTTCTAAAAAATTTTCTGGCATCATCTTCACCTAACATAACCTCAATAAAGTTTGCTGCTTTTTCATTGAGCTCCATATTTTTTTGAATATCATCTGCAAGGGTGTTAAATGATTCCGATAACATGCCAAATTCGTTGTGATGATCGTAACAGCTTCGAGCATTATGATTGCCATTATGAAATTCATCCGTCACCCGGGTCAACTCATTTAATGGTTCCTGAATGATCCTAAGAATGACAAAACTAACCAGCACCGAAAAGACAACAATGATAAGGACAACCAAAACTAATTGCATGATG
The DNA here is from genome assembly GCF_003260995.1 of Acetobacterium sp. KB-1. Lineage (NCBI taxonomy): Bacteria > Bacillati > Bacillota > Clostridia > Eubacteriales > Eubacteriaceae > Acetobacterium > Acetobacterium sp. KB-1. The sequence goes on along the minus strand of NZ_CP030040.1, from coordinate 3,027,826 downwards.
ATCCGATCTGATAAGTCAATGGCACCCTGATATAAGGTATCCGCCTTGTTATTTGCAAAATTCTCGACAACTTTCATTTTCTCAATGAGTGTTGCCCGATAATTGCCAACCTTTTCCCCCGGTAGCAACTTCTTTTTTGCCGTTTCTAAATCCCCCGCTAGCGCTTGTTCGACAATCTCCACCCGGGCGGTTTCCCAATTAATATAGGCCTTATATGCCTCATCGACATCCTCCTGCGGTCCTAAATAAAGTTCGCGCAACACGTCAAACTGTAACTGGATATCGGCATCGTGCTGTTCCATCAATACGATGGCACTTTCTCGATCTTCCTGAGTATCAACAAGAATTAAGTCTCTGACACCCACCCGCATGTTTAGAATATCTGCGTTTAGTCGGTCAATTGCTTTGGTCACATGAAAGGGATGATTATACATGGTCTCGGCCTGATTAACAATGGCATTAGTCTGAACATAACCTAAAATTCCCAATAATATAACAAAAAAAAGAATGATTGAAAAACCAATAATGAGCTGTGTTTTTACCTTTAAATTTCTTATGTTCATCTTCTCTCCCTGAACCTATTTGAAATGCCGTAATTTCCAAAAAACAGGAACACTTGAAGACAACATCTTTAAGTCCTCGTCCTTTCCCATAAAAATCGACTCTGCTTCACCAGTGATGAGAAAGCCTCCTTCGGCTAAAGAACGCTTTAATTTCCCGACAATCGATCGTCTCACCGCCGTTTTATAATAAAAAAGAAGATTACAGCAGAAAATGATATCAAAATCACCAAAAATGCTATCCGGTGGATTACTGGAATGGGAATCCAGCAAATCGTACTCTGAAAAGTCAATCTTATCTTTTAATCCGGGTATAACGCCATAGGCTTCGCCCCTTTTCATAAAATAACTTTTTAAGTGTTTCATCCGAATATTTGACACTTCATCCTCATTATAAATCCCGGCTTTGGCAATGCTTATCGCTTCTCTGGAAAGATCGGTAGCAAAAATTCGGAACCGCATCGGTTTTTTTGCGGTACGGATCAACTCTTCCAGTAGGATTGCGATGGAGTAGGCTTCCTGACCAGTAGAACAACCGGCCGACCACACCCTTAGTTCGCCATTTTCAGGTTTCCGGCTTAGTAGTTGGGGTAAAACCAGCTGCTCCAACACCGCAAAGGTCAAAGAATTTCTGAAAAATTGACTATAGGTGATCTGAAACGATGCTATTAAGCGTTCCGCTTCATCACCGTTTTCCTGTAGGTACAAAGGGTAGTCCGATTGGTTAACATTGATACCCGCCATTCGCCGCTTTAAGGTTTTTACCAGAAAGGCCTCCTCATAGATGCTCAGATCTTTTTCATACGTTGCTTTCATAATCCGAATCATCTCAAAAACAGAGTCGTCAGTGTGCGTTTCCATTTCCTATCTCCCTTATTCATCCTGATTATTGCCACGATTTGCCGACGACTCTAACGGAACTTCTCTAAACGCACCACTTCAACCAGTATTTTTGCCACCAGCGGATCAAAATGAGTTCCGGCACAGCGTTTGATTTCTGCAATTGCGGCTTCATGAATCAGCCCTTTTCGATAGGTTCGATCACTGGTCATGGCGTCGAAGGAATCTGCTACCGCCACAATTCTTCCCTGTAACGAAATTTCTTCACCCTTTAAACCTTTGGGATAGCCATTTCCATCCCATCGCTCATGATGTTCCAAAATACAATTTGCCATTTCCGAAAATTCATTGACTGAACTGAGAATTCGGTATCCAATTTCCGGATGCCGTTTTATTTCTTTCCATTCTTCAGCGTTAAGGGCTCCCGGCTTATTCAATATCTTTTCGTCAATCCCCATTTTGCCAATATCATGAATCAGTCCCGCTGTTCGGATCTGATTAATTTCATCCTGATCCAGTTTCATCCGCATGCCAATTTTTTCACAAATGAGGCCCACCCGGTTAGAATGCATCATTTCCCGGTTGCTTTTTTCATATAGGGTGTTCATAATCAGTTCAATCGTTTTGCTGCGCATGCTGGCACTTTCGTAAAGTTTATGCCGATACATATCATCCTCGGCATTTTTAAGCACTTGCTGGATATTTTCTTCTTTTCTGGTTTTTGTTTTGCTACCAAAAGCAATCGAAAGTTTCAAGCCACCTATTTTTTCTCTGGACGCCAGTGTTTCCAAACGTTTAATCACCAGAGCCGCTGTTTCAGCGTCAGTTTTAGTCAAAATAATAACAAATTCATCGCCACCCAATCTGGCAATTACGTCCTTGTCACGACAACCACTTTTAATCACATTGGACGCCTTCTGCAGAAGTTCATCGCCTACCGCGTGACCAAAAGAATCATTGATCATTTTCAAGCCATTGACATCGGCCATCACCAGAGTCAATGGATAGTTTTCATCAATATCCAGTTTGACCAGCACCTCTTCATAAAAGCGTCGGTTAAACAGACCGGTCAGATAATCATGATAGCTCAGATAGCGGATCTCCTCCTCGGTTTTTCTGATCCGGGTAATGTCCTGGATGGTTCCAAAAACGCCAACATGATTTTTATTTTCATCAAATTGGGGGATCATCCTTAGATTTGCAACACTTTCCTCTCCATCTTGCCTGATGATCCGAAAGACAAAATCGGCAGCGGATTTTTCTAACATCACCTTTTTAATATTTTCCAGTACAGAAGCAATGTCGTCTGGATGAACCAGCCTGATTAACTGTTCTTTTGTCCTGATTTGCTCCTCTGAGTGGATTCCGAAGATATTTAAAACTTCCTCCGAATAACCGATTTCCCCGCTTTTCAAGTGATACTCATAACTCCCTAAACGCGCCAACTTTTGAGCTTCAACCAGAGCTTTTTCGCTTTTTTTCCTGGCTTCATTTTCCTTTTCCAGCGATTTAAGGAGTTTCAGCGTTCGGGCATGGGCCGCCTTTAATGCCGCATTTTGTTTTCTGACCCGGTTATCAAGCCGCTTTTTTTCGTTACGTTTACGAAGATTGGCCCGTCTGATCTTTTCCATTGCCCTAATTTGAGAAATCAGTTCCTGCTCATCAAAGGGTTTGGATAAAAACCCTTCCCCTCCGCATTCCAGCGCCAGAATTCGATGTTCCTTATCGCCCCGGGAAGCCGTCACAAAAACCACCGGGATATCTGCCAGATCGGGTCTGGCTTTTAATTGTCGACAGACGTCAAAGCCATCCATTTCCGGCATAATAATATCCATGAAAATAACATCCGGATCTTCCGATGCCGCCATATCAAATCCCGCCTTGCCACCAAAAGCCGCTAAAACCCGGACTTCCGGAAATGCATCCTGTATCAGAGCTTTTAAGACAATCACATTATCCCGGTTGTCATCAATCACTAAAATCTTTAATTGCCTCGTATCCACCTGTCACCTCAAGAAATTCAATTTTTAATTTCGACGCTTTAATTATTGCCACTCCACTCGGTTTTTTCCTTTTTCTTTGGCCCGACTCCGGGCCACATGGGCTCTGGAAATCAGGGTTGCCGGCAACAAGTCCTGACGATAGGTTGATACCCCAAAACTCGACGTTAGCTTTAAAACGGTCTCAAAATTGGTGTTTTCAACAATGGTGCGAATCTTTTCCGCCAGGGTTACGGCCCCTTTTTTATCGGTATCGGGTAGAATAATCAAAAATTCTTCACCACTCCATCTGCCAACAACATCCGTCACCCGAATATTTTGTTTCAGGATATCGGCAATTGCCACCAGTACTTTATCTCCGACCGGATTTCCATAGGTATCATTAATCTGTCTGAGCGAATCGACATCCACCAGGACGATTGAAAAAGGGGCCCTGGTCCGTTCAGAACGTTCCAGTTCGCATTGGAGAAACGTATCAAGTTTAGGACGATTAAACACCTGCGTCAATTTATCCTTGATTGATAACTGTTTAATTTCAGCTTCTAAACGTTTAATTTCGGTAATATCCCGAATTACACTCAGAATATGAGGTGTCCCTTCGATGTTAATCGCCTGAGCCGAAACCAGGCCGACAAACATTTCATCATTTACATCCTTAACCATGATCTCCATATTTTCGCTGATACCCGTTCGTTTTAATTCTGCAACTAATTGCTCTCTCTTATCCAATTCGAAATACAGATCAGAAATATTTACCGACTCATCAAAAATTGTCCTTCCCCGGGTCTTGATCAGCTTTAAAAAGGCCTGATTATAGGTCAATAGCTTGCCCTCATCCATAGTCGTAATAATGGTCGGGTCAGGAAACAAGTCAAAGATCATTTCAAAGTGTTTTTTGCAGTTGTTTCGAATCTCCCGCGCTGCGTTATCAAGTTCAATAAAGTCCGGATCATCTCCGTATTTTTCTAAAAAACCATCATCCGGTTTTTCTTCCGATACAATATTCCTTAGATACACAATCAATTCTTTGATTTCGACAGTTAGCATAATCTTTCCTACACCACTTTCTCATTTATTATTTAAGCCTTACTTAAAAACAATCCACTTTATTTTTTCAAATAATTACATAATAGTAGGAGTCCAACAGGTAGGTCTGGTCGTACTTAACGGTCATTTTCCACAAATTTTTCTTTACCTTTTTAATCGAAGCCTCCCCTTTCTCATATTGATCCAACAATTTTAAAAAATACTTCTTTTCACTGGGCAATGCCAGGGTTCTGAAATATCCCCAAATGTGCTGGGCCACGTTAATGGAGTTTCCAATCGTCGTTTCTTTCTGGAAAGAGGTTTCAATAAGATTATAAAACTCGATGCAGGGGTAACGCTCTTTGTTATTAAGTAGTTTTCTAATCTCCAGATAGTCAAGCGGGGACCGTTCCAGCACGGCATATTTATACTTGCTCCACTCATGTTCTAATTGATTTATTTCTTTTTCCCCGATTGTGCAATTGATACATTTTATGGCCGACAGATTTTTATCTTTGACTTCCAGCATGATGTCCAGATCTCTGTCCTTTATCGCTTCATAGAACGCCATAAACGCTGTTATCGCTATTGTTTTAGAGTGGGAACCAGTTTTTTTTTCGGGATTTTGTTGGGAATAATGAATCTTCTGATTGCCATCCTGACTTTTCCAGGTGGTTTTACAAATATCGATCCAATACGTGTCCGGCTGATTTGTATCACAGGGATTCACCTTATGATGGAGGTTATCAAAGACAACCGGAATATCCAGTGCTTTCCCAATGATTACAACATCACTGATGGTGTAGGATTTATCATCATTTTCAATGATCAGTCGTTTCTTGACAGTTTCATCCAAGCCATCATAATTTTTTAGAAATCGTTTGATCGCCTGTTTCTTATCATTATAAACCCCACCTACGTGGAGGATAATTTTATTCTCCGGCCCCAGCCCAAGGCTGTCCATAATCCGGGCGTGATAATTAAGGTCGGCAATGGCGTTAGACACGATCTTTTCATCGGGTGAATTTAAAACGGTGTATTGTCCCGGATGCATGGAAACCCGCATCCCGCTTTTGGCTATTTTCTTTGCGATCTTTTTTAACTGCTTTTCAAATACTTCCCACCAGATGATCCGGTTAACCGGATTTGATCCAAAGGGGATCAGGGATGAACTGATTCTAAATAATTCAACCCGGTTATTAATATTGTAGTCAATCATATTTTCCAGTGCATTTAAATTATGCTTGATCAACTCCGTCAATTTTTCATCGGTAACATTTTTAAGCAAGCACGTTTTAAGTTCAGTATTGGGTACTCCCACCGTTAAACATGCGTATCCTATCCTCATAACAACCTTCTTTCCTATCGACCATTTATTCACAGATGACCTGATCACCAAAGTTTTTAGCCGCAGCATAAAACTGATCCAACATGCCCTGCTGTTGCGCAGGCAAAATCGGTTTGATAATACTATTGTAAATGATTTTTTCATTATATCAGAAATGAATCTTAATATGAAGCGAATTGGGTGTAAAATCAATGATATCGGCGTTAATTTTACACAAAAAAGAGCCTGATTCCAGACTCCTTCAGCTTATCTTACCATTATCGACGGGATTAATTTAGTTGTCTTAACTCACACTTCTTAAAACCAGTCTATTTAAAAGTTCTCACCCAGAACTTTTTCCACAAAGATGCGTGTCACTGCCGGATCAAACTGCGTGCCGGCATTTCTTTTTAACTCACTGACCGCTTCTGTTAGGGTTAGCCCTTTGCGATACGTTCGATCACCAGTCATTGCATCGTAGGCGTCTGCCACCCCAATAATCCGTGCCTGAATCGATATTTCCTCTCGCTTTAATTTTTTAGGATAACCCTTCCCATCCCAGCGTTCATGATGTTGGTACACATACTTGGACATTTCTGAAAATTCATTGGAAGAACTCAGAATCCGATAGCCAATTTCCGGATGACGTTGCATTTCCTGCCACTCCTCAAAGTCCAGATGACCAAGCTTATTCAATATCCTCTCATCAATTCCCATTTTTCCAATATCATGCATCAAACCGGCTGTGCCAATCTGATTGACTGCATCCTTGCTGAGGTTCATCTCAACAGCAATCGATCTGCAGAGTTCGCTTACTCGCCTCGAATGAAGCATTTCGCGGCTGCTCTTTTCATAGAGGGTATTCATAATCAGCTCAATGGTTTTATTCTTGATGCTGGCACTTTCATAAAGCTTATGCCGATACATGTCATCTTCTGCCCGTTTAAAAATATCCTGGATATCCTGGTCTTCCATTTCCTTGATTTCATACCCAAACGAAATGGAAATCTCAAACGCACCGATTTTTTGATTGGCGGTTTTAGCTTTCAGATCATTGATGATATCAACGGCCTGAAAAATATCGGTCCGCGGCAGAATCACGATAAATTCATCTCCTCCTAACCTGGCGACAATATTGTTTTCAGGAATCGCTTCTTTTATCAACCGGGCCGACTTTTTTAAGAGCTCATCTCCCATGACATGGCCAAACGAATCATTAATCAGCTTTAGTCCATTGACATCTGCCATGATCAGGGTGATTGGTAAATTTTCTGGCATGTCCAACCGTTTTAGTTCTTCTTCATAAAACCGCCGGTTATAGAGGCCGGTCAGATAATCATGATAACTGAGGTAACGAATTTCCTTCTCCGCTTGTATTCGATCGGTAACATCCGAGATAATCACGGCAAACTGTTTAAACCGGGGCGAATAGGCAACCATTTCAAAATATTTATCCACATATTTATCATAATGTTCAAATGTAATTGGTTGGCCGGTCATCGCCACCTGACCGAATTTTTTTATCCATTTTTTATCCATCTCCGGTTTTATCTCCAGCGCTGTTTTTCCGATGATTTCCTGGCGCTTCAAGCCTACCAGCTTTTCATAACTATCATTGGCATCAAGGTATAAAAAATCAACCGGACTTCCGGACTTATCAAAGAGCACCTCATGCACTGCCAACCCCTGAGACATTTGGGTAATTAATAAGCGGTGACGTTCTTCACTTTCTTTTAAGGCAAGTTCAGTCTGGTGCCGTTCGGTAAAATCGACCAGCATATAGCTTACCAGCTTTCGCTTGGTATCAAAATTGTTCTTATTGACATAGAGCCATCGGTCATCCTTGCCGATTTTTATTTTTACCGGTTTTCGTTTGTGATCGCCCTGATCAAGAATCGCTAAGATTTCTGCGATATTTTCCTTTTTTTTCTCATAAAAAAGGCTAGCAACGGGGTTCATACAAATAATCTCACGGTCGGAATTTATCAGAAATGCGACCTCCCCAAGATTCCAAAACGTTTGTTTCCAACGATTTATTTCTAACTCAAACAGATCGTTTTTAACCTCATCCACCCCGATCATGGCTAGAATCACCAGAATCACCACGGGGGTGGGGTCAACGTATTTATCAAGGCCAATCAGAATCACCAGCACTGCAAGCCAGGAGATCTGAGTGGTCAAAAGGACAAAGCGATAGCTTTTTATCAGGTTTCGGGAGGTTGATTTTTTGATTGCCATCATCAATGCCATCATTGTAAAGACGATAAAAATAGTATAATAACCCAAAATCAGATAATAACCGATGTTTTTTGAGGTACTGGCGACCGAAAAACCATTGACCTTTATCAGTTCCACCCAGTTAAAAGCCAACTGATGAAGGGGATTGGTGATATAAATGGTCCACAGAAAGCAAGATACAGCAGCTAATAAAAACTTAATCTTCCCCGGTATTTTCTTTTTCACAAATTGAGCAACAAATAATATCCCAAATGTTGGAATAAAAATCACACCCAGGTTGGCAAAATTTCTGGCAAAAATCATCATTTCGATTGTTTGAGAATTAAGTGAAAGAAAATAGCCCAATGCATAAATTGCTGCAGCAAACATCAGGGCGGAAAAATAATTAAACTGTCCATCCACTTTTTGTTTTAAGAGTTTGATTCCCACAAAAATATAAATGACAGCAATAATTGGCAACGAAAAGACGATGGTATTTAGCAAAACGTTTTGAAGATTCATACATTTCCTCATTCCAGAGCGCAACGGGTCAATTCTTCACACTCACAGATCAACCCATCCCAGGACAAATTAATTATTTTTGGCTGAAAAGACATCATACCAGACAAAGGTTAAAGAAACCTTTGTCTGGTATGATGTCTTTTTTAATGTCTCCATCCCGGAATGATTATCCATCCTGATATTTGATGTGTACATGGGTGGCATCACAAAAAGGCTTGTTAACCGATTCGCCGCAGCGACATAAAACAAACCGATTTTGTCTTTCATACGGGTGGCCATCCGCCGATAGAAGAGGAATCCTTCCTTTGACAAAGATACCACAACTCACCCTCCGTTCAGGGCCCTGAAGAATCACAATCTCCGGTTCATATTCGGGTTCGATGGCCGTGCCATTTTTTTCGAATGCAACCAGGCGACCTGCCGGGCATTCACTGGCAGCCTTAATGGCTTCCTCCTTGAGTCTGGGATCATCCGACTGTTTGATCAGTTCCCAGGCCGTTCCATCATTTCGATGACAGAATCTTGCAAAGGCGCAACGGTGGTCATCTCTCATATCCAGATCTGCTCCGATAAGAAACTCGGCCCGATCTAAAAAAGCAGCTTTCGATGCTGTCTCCTCACCATGAAACGCGCATTTTGAATGTTCACCATCACAAAAAGGCGGATTTTTCGACTTTCCGCACCGACACAGGGTATAGGTTTGGGCCTGGGGAAGATTTCGTCCTGCTGTATAAACATACCCCTTTCCCTGGGAAGTAATTACCTTCTCCGTCAGTTTGATGCTCCCGGTGACTACGTAAGGGCCATTTTTTATAATTTTAATGCTTTTATTTTCCATTATTATTCTCCGTGCTTAACCGATGGTATTAAATTTATTTTAAATGCTGATGGTTTTTGCCATTACTACGAATCTTAATAAAACACACACAGCCAAATACAGGGCGGATCGGTTGAGGTATAGGCGACCCGATGCTTTTGGTGCGGTGGGATTAACAGGGTGTCCCCTTTTTCAAGCGTAATGGTTTGATTTTCTCCAAATGACAGTTGGGCCCTGCCTTCAAGCAGAATCACGTATTCGGTTTCTTCCTGATCGTACCAGTTTGATTGCTGACCAGTACTGATAATCCGTTCAATCCGAACCCGATCATTCTGCGCCAGAATGGCGACCTCTTCATCGTCACTGGGTAACCCGGGGAGTTTATAAATATTCATTTTAAACCTCGCTTATAAATCATATCATAAAATTGTCGCGAAAAACAGTTCCATCAAAAAAAAGACGCGCCATGCGCATCCGTTTTTTTAATTAACTCAGCAGGTAATTGCTGCCCTGTTTTTTCTTGCATTTCTTTTTTATTTTGGCGGCTGTTTCGGCCAGTTCAAAAACCGTTTTACTGTGATCGCAGGCTACCCCCGCAATGGAAACCGAGAGAAAGGGAAAATTTTCCTCGACATCTTTGCGGTCCTTGGAGGTGATATAACCTTTCTCAATATCTTCTTTGTTATAGTATTTTACCACCGCTTCATTAAACGTGTGAATGACACTGATGCACAATTGTTCAGTTTTCTTTTTGGGCACAATGGCAATAAAATCATCCCCACCAATGTGACCAATGAAGTGTTCCGGTGGAATCCGGGTTTTTAAAATCTCGGCAAACTCCTTTAATACCCGGTCCCCATTTTCAAACCCATAAAGATCATTATAGGCTTTAAAATTATCCAGATCAAAATAGAGAATGGTTCTTTTATCTTTTTCTTTAAGGGCCTTTTCCAGCTGCTGTTCAATCATCAAATTGCCGGGAAGTTCAGATAAGGGGTTTAGATGCTTGGCATAAACAAACTCGATTTCGATGAGTTTTTCCATCAAATCTTTGACTGTTACTGTTCCCTGAAACTGATCTTTCCGGGTCACCACAATAAAGTCATAGATCTTATTAAAATCCCGCTGCATCGCCTCCTTTCCGACGATGTCAATGGTCTCCAGGTAATCCACATGCATAAAATCCGTATCCATGATCGTGCTAACCGGTTTATTGGCATAAAGAATATACCCGTATTGTCCGCTAATTCGCTTATACAATGCGTTTCGGGTAATCACCCCAATCGGAAGCAGATCTTTGACCACGCAAAACCCGGAGAGGGTTTCGTTTTCCTTAAACATTTCGTGAACCTGTGAAACGAGAATATCCGGTGATATAGTTTGCTCCAGTTTACAGATCGACTCAATGCGGTCATTAAGTACCCGATTGTCCAACAATTTTCTTTTATTGGCATTCTCTTCTCTCACGATTTCAACCACATCCTTAGAGATTGAATTTAGAATTCCATTTGGTCTTTGAATAAAGTACCCCTGGCCATACTGCACCCCAATTTCGATCAGTGTCAGCAATTCTTCCTTTGTCTCAATCCCCTCGGCAATCAGTGCCGTTTCTGTATATTCTGAAAACTCATTCAGGCACCTTACCAGAGATTGCTTGGTTGTGTCTTTGTCGATATCCCGGATCAATTTCATATCCAGCTTAATATAATTAGGATGAATATCCGAGATCAGGTTAAGGCCCGAATAACCAGCACCGGCATCATCAATGGCAATCCGGTAGTCCTGTTCCTTATAGTTGTCAATCGTTTTAATAAAGTCAGCAAGATGATTAATGGCTTCGCTCTCGGTAATTTCAAAGATAATCCGTTTGGGGTCGATGGCAAATTTATCCAGATATTCCTTGGTAAACCCTTTTCTGAATTGGACATCCTGCATGATATTAGGGTTGACATTTAAAAAAAGTTTGAATTCACTTTCTATTTTAAAGGCCGCCTCAAAGGCTTTTGAACGACAGAGAAATTCCAGCTCCCAAAGTTTATTAAACTTCTGGGCGCATTTAAACAGTACATCCGGGGTGTGAAGCAGCGAATCGGTTGGTCCCCGGCTAAGGGCTTCATAGCCATGGATGGTTCCGTCAAGCAACGATACGATGGGTTGAAAAACGGTTGTGATTTTTTTCTGGTAGAGTATTTCTAAGAGCTCCCCTCTCAACCGCTCTTCTTCTTTATTCTGATTGATATCCAAACACATTCCTCCCCATAGTTGATGTCACAAATTATATCCATGGGAGGCAGCTATTAATATTAGCAACGTGTTAATTTTTCGTTAATTTTTACCGGACTCGGGTATTTAAGTATCGATACCCCCACCTTTGGCTGCTTGTATTAACACCACTAAGAAATGTTTACAGATAGAACCTCAGCTGTTATACTAAAGTAACTGCTACTCCATCAGAATGAGAGGTTATTATTATGCCTAAAACCCTATTGGAACTAAGGAAATTTGTAATCCCGGAAATAATCATCGGTGTCGACGCCCGATTGTTGATTGGGCGTTATATCTCTCATTTTAATGCTAAAAAACCGATGATTGTCACCGATAAGGCGCTTCAGAACTTTGAATGGTTCCGTGACACCATTAATCTGATCCGTCCTCATGTAAAAAAACTCTTCTTTTTTGATGACATAACCCCCAATCCTAAAGATCATGAAGCGATGCGCGGCGCTGATCTTTTTTTATCACTGGGTTGTGACTTGATTATCGCCATCGGCGGCGGCAGCGCGATCGACTGTGCTAAATGCATCAGCATTGTGGCCTCAAATGGCGGCAATATTCTGGACTACGAAGGGGTTGACGAAGTGAGGATGCCGGGGCCACCGCTGATCGGTATTCCCACCACTGCCGGTTCTTCCGCGGATGTTTCCCAGTTTGCCATTATCAAGGATAGCGCCGCCCATATTAAACGGGCCATTATCAGCAAAAAAGTGGTGCCCGATCTGGCCCTGATTGACCCCATTCCACTGATGTCGATGGACCGCTATTTAACCGCCTGCACTGCCATGGACGCTCTGACACACGCCATTGAAGCCTATGTATCGAGTACCCATTCGGCCCTTACCGACGTTCATGCGCTGGAGTCCATCCGTCTGATTAATCAGGTCATTGAAAAATCAGTAATGCCGCAGCGAAGCATCGAGACCATGTATGAGCTAATGCTTGGTTCCCTCCAGGCTGGTTTGGCTTTTTCCAACGCCAGCCTCGGCGCCGTCCACGCGATGTCCCACTCGATGGGCGGTCTTCTGGATTTACCTCATGGTGAGTGTAACAGCATTTTGCTTGAGCACATCATCCGCATTAATTTTGAAACGGTTCCCGACCGCTATCGGGACATTGCCAGACAATTAGGCTTGTCCGTGGATAACGTCAATGATACGCTACTGCTTGAGATGATTATTAACCGGATCGTTTCAATGCGGGAAAACTTAACTATTCCAGCCCATATTAAGGTGGAAAATTTAAAAGAAAGCACCGTGGCCTATTTAGTGGAAAATGCCTTAAATGATCCCTGTATGGTAACCAATCCCAGGATTTTGACAAAAGAAGAGGTGAGAATTATTTATGGACGAGTCTTACAAACCTAAGAATAAAAAAGAGCTTACCCGGGAATCAATTATCGGTCTGGGCGAGAACTCCTTTAAGAAAAACTACTACGCCCAGCTGCAAACAAAACTGGTCGATCTGGAGCGGATCCACAGCCGAACACAGGCATTAATTGCCACAATTCCTGATATTTTACTCATTAGCAATGACCAGGGGCAGATTACGCCGCTGAATCCTTCTTCGCACACTGGCTCCTACGCGCTAGTGGCGATCATGGGAAACCAGATTCTGATGACTGATCTCAAACAAGTTATCGAAGTCGTTTCGTGTACCCGGGTTTTGTCTGATTATTATTTTTCCATGCCCTTTCAAAACGCTCTTCACTATTTTGAAGTTCGGGTTCAAATCTCAACCTTTGATGAGGTCCTGATCATGATTCGGGATATGACCGAACGGGTGAATATGGAAAAAAAGCTCCGGGATCTGGCGGAGAAAGACACCCTGACCCACATTACCAACCGCCGCTTTTTCGAAACCGAGTTGGCCCAGATTAACAACCGTAACATCGAAAAATTAACCATCTTACTATTGGATATTGATGGACTTAAGTTTGTCAATGATACCCTCGGGCATTTAATGGGGGATCAGGTCATTGTCTCGGCCAGCCAGGTCATCAGCCGATGTTTTCAATCGATGGGAATTGTTTCCCGGGTGGGCGGCGACGAATTTGCCGTGATTGTCAAAAATCAACTACCAGAGACCCTCGAAGCGGCACTTGAAAAGATGAATGGCCATTTAAAATGTTTAAATGAGTTGCCGGATGCAACCTTTAAAATCTCCCTTTCCTACGGCTATTCCCATCACGCTTCCGGCCTGGTCAATACTAATTTTCTCTTTCAGGAAGCCGACAATAATATGTATCAAAACAAACTGCTAAAAGAATCCAGCACCCGGAACAATCTGGTAAAAACCCTGATGAAAGCCCTGGAAGCCAAAGATTATATCACCGAAGGTCATACCAGTCGAATGGACACCCTGGCCACCCTGATCGGTCAGGCCCTGCGATTACCCCAGAATGTGATGGACCGAATTCAGTTACTGACTAAATTTCATGACATCGGCAAGGTCGGAATTCCCGATAGCATTCTAAAAAAGCCCGGTGCTTTAACCCCGGATGAATGGAAGGTGATGAAAACCCATTGTGCCATCGGTGAACGGATTGCCAACGAATCATCCGAATTGAAGGAAATTTCCCACCTGATTTTAAAACATCAGGAAAAATGGGATGGTAGCGGCTATCCCTTAGGCCTCGTCGGTGAGGATATCCCCATTGAGTGCCGGGTATTAGCGATTGTGGATTCTTATGACGCCATGACCAATGACCGTCCCTACCGGGCAGCACTCTCCCCCGAAACAGCCATCAATGAAATCATTTCCTGCGCTGGCTCTCAGTTTGATCCCGGTATGGTTAAAATTTTCTGCAAAGTCATCGAACAACATTTAAGGCCGCAGTAACAAATAATTACTGCGGCCTTTATTTTTTATCCATATTATCGGCTTAGTCTGACGGTAGCAACCGCTTCTTCAATTATCACTTTTTCCAGGGCTTCGACCACTTCAGGATCGTAATGGGTGCCGACATTGCGTTTCATTTCTTCTAAGGCTTCATTGCTCCCTATCGCACTCCGATAGTCGGTATCTGTTGTCATATCATCAAAACGTTCGCCGACGGCAATAATCCGGGAGAGTTTGGGTATCTCTTTGCCCTTGAGTCCCTGGGGATACCCGGTTCCATCCCAACGTTCATGATGTCCCAACACAACATTAGCCAGATCCATCGTATGATCAAAGGCGTTCAAAATCCGATAACCTACCACCGGGTGCATTTTCATTTCTTTAAAGGTTTCGTCAATCACATATTCATTTTTGCTGGCCACTTCTTTATCGAGTGCCACTTTACCAATATCATGGAGGTAGGCGGCCTTGGATACCTTATTGATTTCAGCTTCAGGCAGCTTCATTTTGCGGGCAATTTTTTTACACACTTCGCTGGTCTTTCTGGCATGCTCAGCTTCAACCGGCAATTCACCATATAACTTATCCAGAATAATATTAAAGGCATCTTCCTTCTTTTTCCCCCGATTCAGGGTTTTTTTCATATACATATTGTCTTCCGCACTGGCAATAATGACTTCAATATTCTCTTCCGGTTGATACTTGGTTGCCACGCCCAGGGATACATTTCCCTGAATCGATTTAATTTTTTCCTTGCTGAAATTATCTCTAATCCGATCCGAGAGTTTTTGAGCGTCTTTCTTTTCGGTTTGTGGCAGTAAGATGGCGAATTCATCTCCTCCCCAGCGGGCAATAATATCATCCGCCCGACAAACCTTTTTAAATATTTCAGAAACCCTTTTAATCAGTTCATCGCCGGCTTCATGACCAAAAATATCGTTTGTCAGCTTTAAACTGTCGACATCACCAATAATCACGGATAACGGTAGATTTCTTTCGGTATCCAGACGGATCAGTTCTTCTTCAAAAAACCGCCGGTTATACAAACCGGTTAGGGCATCATGGAAACTGTTATACTCCATGGCGTCCCTTTTTCCTTTTATTTCGGTGACGTCTCTGAAAATAACAATTGCCCCATCAATCTGCCCCTCATCATCACTGATTGGGGCAATACTATCTTCCAGGTGATATTTCTTTCCATCTCTGGAAACAAGTACCACCTGGCTGTCAAATTCTTTCATGGTATTGTCTCTAAAAGCTTCTGCAATCGGATCTGGGACGACGCCGCTCTTCTTTTCATCCTCCAGAACAAAAACCTGGGAATAGTGTTTTCCCATCGCTTCTCTGGCCGTCCAGCCAGTCATTTCTGCGGCGGTGCTGTTGAGCATCTCAATCTTACCCATGGGATCCACAATCATGACCCCATCACTGATTGACATCAGGGTTTTTAAATATTTCTCGCGGTTCTTTTCTGATGCGCTGCGGATATAGGCTCCGACACCAAACTTTCCATTAAGCAGATCAACCGGAAATTTAGTGGTTTTAAAAATCTTACCACGCCACAGCATTTCATCGGTCACAAAGGTTTTTGTCGCCAATACTTTTTTATCGGTTTTTCTTTCTTTCATGGCCATCTTATCGTCCAGAATTTCAAAATCATCTAATCCGATGATTGCTTCTGAACTGATCCCATAAAAGTCTTCCATCGCCAAATTGACAAAGATATAATTAAGCGCATCATCTTTCAGGGATACCGGTATCTCCTCAGACTCGATGAAAGTTTGAACCAGCTCATTAAAACGGCGAATTTCCCGTTCTTTTTTTCTTTTTCGGCCTTTTTTGAGAATCAAGTACAGCCCCAAACCAAACAAAAAAAGAATAAGCAGGGCAATTGCAATATTCAGTGCTGTTATTTCCATAGTTTTCCTTCTTCAATCATCTTTATTAGACAATACCTCAATTTTATTTTCAGATTTCAATTAGTTCTAGTATGCCATTTTTAAGCCTTGATCGTCAATCTATTTAATAAAAATCAAGAAATGCGAATGCTGATCTGTTTATTTATTCCTGGAAAATAAAAAAACCAATTGAAAACTTTTTAAGCAATTCAATTGGCAGCTTTTATTTATCAATTTTTCTTAGCCTTCCAGCTCTTCTACCATCCGATAACCGACGCCAACCTGGGTGACAATATATCGGGGTTCGGCCGGATTTTCTTCAATTTTTCTGCGAATGTTGGCCATATTCACCCGCAGAGCCTGAATCTCGTTGGTATAGGGTCCCCAAACCTCCCGGATAATATAATCATGGGTCAGAACTTTCCCGACATTTTTTGATAGCAGCATCATAATTTTGTATTCATTAGGGGTAAAATGAACCGCCTTCCCGCCCACCGAAACCATCCGTTTATCATAATCAATGGTCAGCTCACCAATCACCAGACTGGTCGCTTCCAGCGCGTTTTCGCCCCTGTTTTTAGGGCTGTGCCGTATTCCTGTTCGGATTCTTGCCAGTAACTCGGCCGTACCAAAGGGCTTGGTGATATAATCATCTGCTCCCAGATCCAGGGCTTCCACCTTTTCTCGCTCATGTCCGCGAGCGGACACCACAACAATTGGTATATTCGACCAGACCCGGATGGTTTTTAACACATCCATGCCATCCATATCCGGCAGACCCAAATCAAGCAGAATCAGATCCGGCGAATAGGATGCGGTCATTGAAATCGCCTCTTTCCCGGTGATTGCCTTGATCATTTTATAATCATTTGCTTTTAATACGGCCGCAATAAAGTTAGCAATCCCCGCCTCATCCTCGACAATCAGTATGACTGATTTATTATCCATTTTTTTCCTCCTGCAATGGTAAGGTGAATCGAAAAACTGCACCACCCTGCACTTCATTTTCAGCTTCCATTTTGCCATGATGCGCCTTGACAATGGAGTTACAAATGGACAGCCCAATCCCCATGCCGCGGGACGAATCCGCACTCCGCTTACCATCGGGTACAGCGGTCTCAAAAAGATAGGGCAATTCCTGGTTACTAATGCCTTTACCCTGGTCTCTTACTTCAAACACCGCTTCGTTCGCGACTTTTTTCACCTCAACCGCAATGACCGAGTCCTCCGGTGAAAACTTTATCGCATTTTCAAGCAGGTTGATCATCACCTGCTCAATCAAAGTGCCATCCATGGGGACAATCAACAACTGTTCCGGCACTCTCACAATAATTTTTCGATTGATAAAGCGTTTGCGAATCCGACTGATCGCCTCGGCTACAATTTCTTCGACCGCCTCTGGGGTTTTGGTCACATTCATTGGTCCCGCGTTAATTCTTGTAACCGACAGCAGATTTTCTACCATCCGAATCAGCCACTGGGAATCCTCCCGGATGTTGGCGATTAGTGTATCATGGGTTTCCTGATCCATGGTACTGCTGTTTTCCAGAATCGCCGAACTCGCCCCTAAAATTCCGGTGAGTGGTGTTCGCAGATCATGAGAGATCCCCCGGAGCAGATTGCTTCGCATTTTTTCCTTTTCAGATTCAATCAGCATCCGTCGCTGTTCACCAGAAAGGTAATGCCGTTCCAGAGCCATCTCAACTTGTGAAGCAATCATTCTTAAAAACAACCGATTGTTTTGGTTAAGAATGCCATTAACACAAGACAAACCGATAACCCCCAATACCTTTGTTTGAGCGACAATGGGCATATAGAAGGCCCTTGCCCCCATCAGGGTATCCGTTCCGGCTCCGGCACATTTTTTATTCATAAAGACCCAATGTGCTACCGCCCGTTCACTTTCTGACATCAGAAAAGAAGCATCGCCATCCAATGGTGACTGGAGAAAGTTCTCAGAGTGATGATCTTCCGGGTCCTGACGGTAAAAGATCGCTGACCGACCAAATATCTTAACCATGTAGGTATTGATCAGCTCGATGGTTTCTTCTAAATCTCGCGATGCTAGTAACTTTTTATTGATCTCATAGAGTACCTCCGTGCGGTGTTCCCGTTCTACCGCCAGGCGGACCTGGGTTTTTATCCGGACCGTCAGGGCACTGGTAATCAGTGCGACCAACAACATAATCACAAAGGTAATGGGATACCCCGCCTGGATGGCATGCAAAGTATAATAAGGAATGGTAAAAAAGAAATTAAAAACCAGCACCGTCAGGCAGGAGCCCAGAATCCCGTAAAGATAGCCGACGGTTACTCTGGAAATAATCAGCACCGATAAAATATAAACCATAATAATATTCTGATCACTGATCTTGAGCGCCTGAAGTATTAATGAAATAAAGGTTGCCGCCACAATAATCAGCAGAGTTTTAAGTCCATCCTGCCAGGACAAAAACAGATTCCTGCGGATTCGCAGTCGCCGATGCTGATACGGTACCCTCCTATTCTTCCCGGAACTACCGGGGATAATGTGAATTTCAATGCTGGGCAACAGCGCAATCAGTTTTTCTTCAAGACTCGCTTTAAAATAACTGATCAGTGATTTTTTGTTCCGACTTTTACCGATCACGATATTGGTAATCCCCGATAACTTCGCATATTCGGCAATTACGGTGGCCACATCGTTACCATTGAGGGTAACGATCTCAGCCCCTAGCCGCTCCGCCAAGACCAGATTATCCCGAGCCGAATCTTTTTCCGCATTGGTCATGGCATCACTATCCAAATCTTCAACATAGACCGCTGTCCAGGGCGCTCGAAAAGCTTCCGCGGTTCGATTTGTCCAGCGAATGCAACGAGCGGATGAAGGTGATGCACTGATACAGACCATTAGCTTGATATTAGCCATTTTTTTTGACAGTCGAGGCTCATTTTGATTATCAGCACTGATCCGATTGGCAGCTTGCCGCATCGCGATTTCCCGCAGCAAGCGGAGATTTTCCCGGGTAAAAAAGTTTTCCAGGGCTTTTTGGGTGCGTTCCGGCCGGTAAACTTTGCCGCTTTCAAAACGCCTTAGTAATTCATCGGGTTCAATATCAATCAGGCGAATCTTATCAGCCTGATTGAAGATATCATCCGGGATGGTTTCTTTCACATCAATCTGGGTGATCTTCTGGACCACATCGTTCAGGCTCTCCAAATGCTGTACATTGACCGTGGTAAAAACATCGATCCCCGCATTAAGAAGTTCTTCAACATCCTGATATCTTTTTTTGTTGCGCATTCCCGGAGCATTAGTATGCGCCAACTCATCCACCAGAATTAATTCTGGCCTGCGCTTGAGGGCGGCATCCAAATCAAATTCCTTCAGCTTAATCTTTCGGTATTCGACTATTTTAGGTGCCAGGGTCGGCAATCCACTCATAATCTGGATGGTTTCCGGTCGAGTATGTTCTTCCACATACCCCACCAGTACATCAACCCCACATCGCATCTGCTCCTGGGCATCATCAAGCATCGCATAGGTTTTTCCGACTCCGGCCGCATACCCAAAAAAAATTTCCAGCCGCCCCTTTTTATTTTGTTCTTTGATAAACAGATCTTCTAAAATATCATCCGGATTCGGACGGGTATCACTAAAATCCACCGCTTAATCCCCCACCTTCATCTCGTTATTTTATTTAGACAATTGCGAAACTGATCATAAAGCTCACGGCACGTTCTCAATTATCTATATCATTACTAAATGCGTCCATCCAGGGCCAAATTCACCTTTAATACGTTGACGCCTGGCTCTCCCCAGAGGCCCAGCAGTTTTCCCGTTGTATAGCGGGTGATTACTTCACGGACCGCTTTTTCTGACATATTCCGTGCCTGGGCAATTCGTTTTACCTGATATTCTGCCGCTTCCGGCGAGATATTGGGATCGACCCCGCTTCCCGATGCGGTCACCAGATCACTGGGAATCGCTCCGGTATTTTGGGGATCAAGGGCCTGCCACCAGACCACCCGCTCCTCGATCAGCGCCTTTTGCTCTTCACTAACTGGCGATAACTGAGATGTTCCCTGGGGCCTGCCAATCAGATATTGGGGTTCTGTAAAGACCTGACCGATCAGGGCTGAACCCACATCGATTGATGTTTTGTTTTCTTGTGTTACTGTAATGATACTACCATTTGCCTGATTTGGAAATGCAATTTGTGCAATACTTGTTACAATAACCGGATAAATCACCCCACAAATCAGAGTCAGCACCAAAAAGCTGACCAATACTGGCCGTAATTTTGACACTATGGATTCTTTGCTGCTTTTTTCCATCGTCTTCACCTCACACCAAACCCAGGACAGTTAACAGCATGTCCAGTAATTTTATGGCCACAAACGGAGCCAGTAAACCGCCTAAACCATAAATCAGCAGATTTCTTTGCAACAGTTTTCCCGCCGACACTTCCCGATACTTGACCCCCTTTAAAGCCAGCGGAATCAAAGCAATAATAATCAGGGCATTATAGATTATCGCCGACAGGATGGCACTTTTGGCACTGGTCAGTCCCATTATATTGAGTCCCACCAATTGCGGATAGATGCTGAAAAACAAAACCGGAATGATGGCAAAATATTTGGCCACGTCATTGGCGACACTGAAGGTTGTCAGTGCGCCTCTGGTCATCAAAAGCTGTTTTCCGATTCGTACTATATCAATCAGTTTGGTGGGGCTGGAATCCAGGTCCACCATATTTCCGGCTTCTTTAGCGGCCTGAGTTCCGGTATTCATGGCCACCGCCACATCGGCCTGAGCCAGTGCCGGGGCATCATTGGTTCCGTCCCCGGTCATCGCGACCAGATGGCCCTTCGCCTGATAATCCCGGATCAGTGTCAACTTAGCTTCCGGAGTTGCTTCGGCCAGAAAATCGTCCACCCCCGCCTCGGCCGCAATCGCCGCCGCCGTCATGGGATTGTCACCGGTAATCATGATGGTTTTGATCCCCATTTTACGCAAATCTTCAAAGCGTTCTTTAACCCCATTCTTGACAACATCCTTAAGGTAGATCACACCCAATACCTGATTTTTTTGGGCCACCACCAGCGGGGTTCCCCCATCGTTTGCCACTTTGTTGACAACCAACCTGCATTCCTCCGGATAACTACCGCCGTTAGCCAAAACATAGGCTTTTACGGCTTCAGCCGCCCCTTTGCGAATCTCATATCCCTGAAAATCGATGCCGCTCATTCTGGTTTTGGCCGTAAATGCCACAAAGCTGGCGCCCAGGGCGTTGATGTCCCGCCCCCGCAGATCAAACCGCTTCTTGGCCAGCACTACAATGCTTCGCCCTTCCGCTGTCTCATCAGCCAGCGAAGACAATTGGGCGGCGTCGGCCAGTTCTTTTTCGGTGATGCCGGTTAGTGGAATAAAGACACTGGCCTGACGATTACCCAGGGTAATGGTTCCGGTTTTATCCAGCAATAACACATCCACATCCCCGGCCGCCTCAATGGCCCGGCCACTCATGGCCAGCACATTAGCCTGATTCAACCGACTCATCCCGGCAATCCCGATGGATGACAGCAGAGCCCCAATGGTTGTTGGTGCCAGGCAAACCAGCAGCGCAATGACATTGGTAATCGAAATTCCGGCCCCGACGCCAGCCTGTTCGCTGGCAAAATAGGAAAAGGGCAACAAGGTCGCACTTACCACCAGAAAGATAATGGTCAAGGCCACCAGCAGGATCTGCAAGGCAATTTCATTGGGGGTTTTTTTTCGCGATGCGCCCTCAACCATGGCAATCATTTTATCCAAAAAGCTCTCGCCGGCTTCTGCTGTCACTTGAATCACCAGCCAGTCCGATAGTAAGGTGGTACCCCCGGTAACCGCGCTGCGATCCCCGCCCGACTCCCGGATCACCGGCGCCGATTCGCCGGTAATGGCACTTTCATCCACTGAGGCCGCGCCTTCAATCACATCCCCATCCATGGGAATCTGCTCACCGGATTTCACATAAACGACATCGTCCTTTTTCAAACTACTTGATGAAATTTCCGTATACACTTCCAAATCAGATGGCGATTTCAGTTTTCGCGCGGTAACATCTTTTCGGGCACTGCGCAAACTATCCGCCTGAGCCCGGCCGCGACCTTCGGCAATGGCTTCGGCAAAATTTGCAAATAAAACCGTAAACCAGAGAATCAAGGCAATGGCCAGGGTATAGCCAGCCCCTTCGTCGTTAATCTTGGCAAAGCTCAGAAAGTAAAGAACGGTAGTCATAATCGCCCCGATGAAAACCACAAACATCACCGGATTTTTTAATTGTATCCGCGGTGACAATTTAGTAACCGATTGCCTAATTGCATCCATTAGAATATCTTTCTTTAACGCATTATCTTCCATATCAATAAACTCCAATCAGCCTCATATGACGGCTGTAAAATAATCTGCAATCGGCCCTAAGGCCAATGCCGGCAAAAAACTCAGTGCCCCGATTAACAGGACAATGGCAATCAACAAACCGACAAACAGGGTGTTGCTGGTTGAAAGGGTTCCCTCGGTTTTAGCCACCAACTTCTTGTTCGATAAATTTCCGGCCAGAAAGACCACTGCCACCAATGGCACCAATCGTACAATCAGCATGATCAATCCGCCAACCACATTGGTAAACACGGTGTCGGCCGCAAACCCACCAAAGGCACTGCCATTATTATTGCCCATCGAGGTAAAGGCATAGAGTATCTCTGAAAACCCATGGGGGCCCGAATTTGTCAGCCAGTCGCTGGCCTGGGGCATTAAAACTGCCAGTGCGGTTCCCAGTAGGGTAAAAACCGGCGGAACTAACACAATCAGACAAACCATTTTCATATCAAAGGGTTCGACCTTTTTACCCAGGTATTCGGGTGTCCGTCCAACCATCAGTCCGGCAATAAAAACGGTGAGAATCACAAAGCCAATCATACCATATAGACCACTGCCAACACCGCCGAAAACAACCTCGCCGAGCTGCATTAAAAACATCAGGACCAAACCAGAAAGCGGTGTAAAACTGTCGTGCATGGCATTGACCGATCCATTAGACGCTGCCGTGGTTGCGGTTCCCCATAAAGCCGATGTCCCAATACCATGAATGATTTCTTTACCCTCCAGATTGCCTGTGCTTATCACCCCCTGAAGAATCGGAGCCCCAACGGTTTCACTGATGGTGACCGCAGCCAACGAGCAGATAAACAGGATTAACATAACCAGATAGATGGTGCGCCCCTGTTTAATGTCCCCCACAGCTTTTCCAAAGGCCACACAAAGTGATGCCGGAATCAGCAGAATCGATAAAAGCTCTAAAAAATTGGTAAGAGCGGTGGGATTTTCCAGGGGGAAAGCTGAGTTCGTCCCAAAAAAGCCGCCGCCGTTGGTGCCCAACTGTTTAATGGCAATTTGACTGGCTGCCGGTCCCAGGGGGACGGTTTGGGTCATACCGGTTTCCAGTGCTACAATTTCGTGATAAGGACTGATTGTCTGTACGACCCCCTGCGAGACCAACACCAGTGCCAGCACGAGCGATAAGGGAATCAGGACATAGAAATTGACTCTGATCAGGTCTGTCCAAAAATTTCCAATAGTCCTTTTTTTAGTGCGGCTAAACCCTCTGATCAGGGCAAATAATACCGCAATTCCAGTTGCTGCCGATAAAAAATTCCATACCCCCAAACCCAACGCCTGAGTCAGATAGGAGAGACTTGATTCTCCGGAATAAGCCTGCCAGTTCGTATTTGACACAAAACTTGCCGCGGTATTAAAGGCCAGATGCCAGGATGGTGCAGCGAAATTTTGCGGATTAAAGGGCAGATTGCCTTGGAGCATTTGCAGCGCAAACAAAGAACCCAATCCCAAACCGCTAAACACCATCACCGCCACGGCATAGTGCCTGGGACTCATCTCATCTTCTTCCCGGATGCCCATTAAACGGTACACCATTTGTTCAGCCGGTAAAATCAACCGGGACAAGAATACCTGCTGCCCGGTCATTACCTTTGCTATATAGTTACCCAAAGGAATTGAAAGCGCCACCAGCACAACCAGATACAGGCTGTTGGTTATTAACATTTCACTCATAATTCTTCACCCTTAAATAAAACAAAAACCAAATAAAAAAGCAGTAGCAGTGCGATGAGCCCTGAAAGGACTAAAACGACGTTCATCTCTTTCACTTCCTATTTTTTTTATGCAAATGACCCACATGGTTTCGGTCGTATTCGATGATATACAGGTCTTCCTCGGGCTGTTCTGGCTCATCTCCAAAATCAATATGTCCTTTTCTGGTCCGCTCTTCAAAGGTAGAAATTCTTTCTAAATTCCGCATCGCCGGTTTATAGGCGGGGTCCAGAGCAATGGCGGCCCGATAATGCTTATGCGCTAAATTTTCTTCCTTCAACAATTCTTCCAGAATTCCGTATAGGTTATGTACCGCTGGGGAGTGGGGATTTTCATTCATCGCTTTTTTTATTTTTTCTTCGGCCAAAAAATAATCTCCAGTTTTTAAATCCCTTTTTGCAGAAGCCATATATTCTTCAAAGGCTTTTTTTTGATCCATCTTTTTATCCATTTTCTTTTCCTCCTGAGTTTTTACATTCTTTGTGATTTAATTATATTTATTTTGCAATTAATTTGGCATATCGAATTACTATCAGAAGATAAAGATTACATTAAGAACATTGGCGCCGTTCCATCAGGGCAGCAAGAAACAGCCATCTGAGATTATTTTTAGGCGATGAACGACAAAAAAACAGGTGCTGTTTCTTAAACAACACCTGTTTTGTATTAAAGATCATTGATTTATTCAGTTTTTCGTGATATTATTAGTAACATACACGCAAATAATCCATTTTATCATTTTACAAATAAATGATACCATATCTTGGCAGTTTTGTCAATAGGTAATCTTTTGTTTTATGCCCGGGAGGTAACCATATGTCGTTTGAGCTGATGCTGTTTGATAATTTTCTGATCGAAAAACAGGCTGTTTCGGAAATACTGTTATGCAATAAGATTACTGCCGACTATGCGCTGGTGTTATCCGAAGAACAGGCGCTGGAACTGGTCGAAACCCGATCCGATTCTCTTAAAAATTTTGGCCGGGTTGAATTTGGCGGCGGAATCATCGAAAAAGTTATTCTGACCTTTGCCGATTCCCCCTATCTCTCCCAGTACCGCTATGCCGAGTTTTTAAATGACCTCGTTGAGATATTTTATTATTTTAAGAATGAAACCCTGGATTTAATGAACGATGATGATCTTATCGGTTATATGAAAAAGTATTTTAACGGGGTTTGTCAGGGATCGCTGGATCAGCTTAAATTTCGGGAACTGGAACGAATGGCTAAAAATATCCGCCTGGGACTCGACCCCGATTACAACGATCTTTATGAAACTGAAAAAATATTGGAAAGCGAGGATGATGATGAATAATCTAAAAAAACAGACCAAAGTTAATGCCGATAAGCTGAGTGGCGAATTTTATTTTCAGTCGCTGCTTCAGGAGGCCTATTTAAAGGGTGTCCTCAGCCCTAAAGAATCTGAGCGCGTTCAAATGGAATGTCTTAAACTTCTGGCCGACTGTACCGAGCGCTTCACCAAGGGAGAAAGCAGCTCGGTCCGGGTTGAAATCGCCCAGGGAATCATGGCTTCTAATCTGTTTACCATCGGCATCTACCTTAAATCATTACCCGATGTGGACGCCGCTCTCGTCGATATTGAAAATGAACCCATTGAAAAGCTCTACGAATATGGCTTACTGGTACTAAAACGAAAAGTAAACGTGGCCCGTTATTTTTATAATCGGGTTTGCAAATCCAAGCTTAAAACCCCGAACCATGCCTACACGATCACCATCGACCAGGGTTTTTCGCCCTTTTTCGAAACCTATGAAATTAATTTTCATGCCCATGAAATCCCCAGCAACATCGACTATCAACTGATCCATCCGGTTACGGATCTGGCCGGGGTTGAGTTTGTCATCAAGTATTTAGAGAGCCTGTATTATGAAAACTTGTTTTGTTCGTACTTTGATGCCAATATCATCCACGAAGTCATGAGTGGTTATGATATTGGCTACCAAAATCTCCTTGATAATATCTGTGAACAGGTTTTTTTAAATGCTTTAGGTCGTCAATTACTAAACGCTCCCCTACTGCCATTGGATTTTAGACCAACTGATCTTAACATTCTGGAGAATAAACTAAAAAATCTGAGCCTGACACAAATACAAGCGCAATTAAAAGCCGCTGCCCAGGAAGTGATGACGGCTCTTTTTATCACCAATCCATCGCTTAAAAAATACCTGAGCGCCAGTATTCCCAAAATCACCACTTCTGTTTACAAGGGACTCGCCACTCACTCACTTAACAAGACCTTTGTGCCCCGCTATAATCCCACCATTAAACCCCTTGTTCACTACAATATGGGCATTAAAATGGATGATGCGACCTATCGGGAACTGGTTACGGAGTTTTTATCCTGCCGCTTCTTTGACGACAAGCTGGCTATTATTAAAGAGCATATTAAAACCCTGGCTGATATGGAAGATCTGCTTATCGCCGGGGAACTTGATCCCATTGAAGCGGCTATGGTCTTTGATCTACTGGAGGACATTGAACTGGCGGCACTAACCAAACGTCATCCCCTCCACCCAACCATTGACGCCATTGATTATTCGCCTTCTGAAATCCGGCTGCAAAAAAATCTGGATGCTTATCTGCGCACGCTGCCCCAGGACCGGCTGGCCAAGATTCTTGGCATGACAACAACCATCGAGGTCGTCTGATTTTAAAAGGGCTTGGTCCCGCTTAACCAGCCATTGGCTTCCCAATGATTGCGATCGGTGGGGTTCCAATCCTTCTTTTTCATCATCGTCCTCATCACCTTAAACATAATTTTTCTAAATAAGGGGGCGCTGCTGTGCTCAATATTAGCCACCGCTGCGGTGGCTTTTTTTGCCAATTGCACCATCTCTCTTTCAATTTGATGCTGCTTTTTCTCGGATATATCGTTCCACTTCATCGCCGCGACGGCCTGCTTGCTGACAAACCGTTTTTTTACCCCCCAGAATTTAAGACTATTCTGCATCGTTTTAGTGGTATGAGCAAGACCTGCTCCGGCAGTTGTGGCAAAACTGATCCCCACTGTATTAAACATTTTCGGATTGGGGCGATGGCTGATCCACATAAAACACAGGTGATCCAGCAAGGCTTTTAACGAACCGGTAACATCCAGTGCATAAACCGACGAGGTTAAGATCACCAGATCCGCCTCTTCCAAAGCCGCAACAATGGGCCGGATCTGGTCTGCATGTGGGCAACTGTCTTCCCCTTTTAAGAAGCAGGAAAAACAACCAATACAAAAATCCGACATGTCTTTGGGCAGATAAAACTCCCTGACCTGGGTTTCTTCTAATTGCGAAATCTTTTCAAGTAGCAAATCCTTACAATGCCAGGTGCTACCATGGCGCATGGTTCCATTGATTACTGTTATCTTCATTTTTTTTCCTCTCTCAAACGAACGCCTCTGCCTCATTATAACGAATGACCGTTTTTTTTCAACGTCTACCCTTTAATATTAAATTTATATAAGACATCAATATCTTTATACAAACTTTATAGAATCTGTGTTAATTTTTTTGTAGGATAAAGAATCGTATAACTACTCCATTTATCCTTCATCTCAGTTTCATCTTAGGAGAAAATTATGTATATCATTATTGTTGGCTGCGGCAGGCTGGGCAGTACCTTGGCCAAAGAATTATCAATTGGCGGGCATGACATTTCCGTCATCGACCATGACGGCGAAAAATTAAGTGTCCTTGGTAGTGGTTTTAACGGTTCCCGGTTCAAAGGTGTTGAATATGACAACGACCGTTTACTGAAGGCCGGAATTAAACAAGCTGATTATATTTTGGCGGTAACTTCTGATGACAATCTCAACATTACCGTGTCTCTGATTGCCAAAAAAATCTATAACGTGCCCCGTATCATCGCCCGAGTCGGGGACCCCAGTCGCAAATATATTTATGACATGCTGGACATTGAGACCATTTGTCCCACCCAGTTAGGGGTGGAGATCCTAAAGCGGAAGATTTCAGAAAAAAATGTCGAAGTCCTTGCTATTATCGGGAAGGACACTGAAATTATTGAACTGACCGTTAAAAAACATAAGCCTTGCACGGTAAAAAGTATTGAAGAAAAATATAACTGTATTCTATCCGGCTTAATGGTAGAAAATCGTTTTACTTTTCCCCCAAAAGATGCCCTGGTTCCCTATGGCGCAAAAATTATCTGCACGATTTTAAAAAAAGACAGAGCTAAACTCATTACATCTCTGGCTAAGGAGACAGTACTATGAAATCAATCATTATCGGCGGCGGAAAAGTAGGCTATTATCTGCTTAAAACCCTAAAAAAAAGAGGCTATCAGGTCGTCTTAATTGAAAGAAAGAGTGTCATTTGCCAAAAAATCGCCGAAGACATTGACACCGAAATCATTTGCGGCGACGGCACCGATCCGGAAGTATTAAAAGACGCCGGCATTCAGGAGGCCGAGATCATTGCCGCTGTCACCGGAACCGATGAAGAAAATCTGGTGATTTGCGAAATTGCCAAGGTCAGCTTTAATATCAACAAAACAATCGCCCGAATCAATAACCCCAAAAATACATCCATGTTCAAAGCCCTGGGCGTGGATAAGACGGTCTGCAGCACTGAGGTGATTGCCAATCTCATCGAATATGAATTTGATAAGGATTATTTCAAACTCATCCACACCTTCGAACGTGGTGCCATGATTCTTGTGGAAATCATCGTTCATGCCGATGACAGCTGGGCCAATCAATTTCTCCGTAACATGGATTTGCCTGCCGAATGCGTGATTACTTCCATCCTCAGGGATGAAAAAGTCATTTACCCCAGAGGCGATACGCAGTTTCTGGAAAATGACAAGGTCCTTGTGATTACCAATAAGGCTGCTTTAATACAATTAAAAAACAATCTATCCCGGGGAGGAAAATAGCATGGAATCACGAAGAAATAAACTGCTGGGACTGATAATGGAACTACTGTCAGTATCAATCTATGTGCTGCTGTTTTTTATTCTGACCCTTGTGCTGATTTAGAATTGCCATGAATACTTTTAACGGACGTTTTTACAGCATCTTTATCATCAGTTACTATATCGGTTATGTTATTTTGGGGATCGCCCTGCTCATGGTCCTCCCCATCTTAATAGCAGCGGCCCTACAAGAATGGAACCCTTTCTGGGACTTTGTCATCACCATGGCAATCTCCGTTATTCTGGGAATCTCCCTCATTTTAATCGGAAAGGAGACGCGTCTTAATAAAACCATGGTCCAGTGGAAACACGGTTTTGTGGTCGCCTCGCTTTCCTGGATTATTTTAATGTTTTTATGTGCTATTCCCTATCTACTCAGCGGTCATGTCAATTCGATTCTGGATGCCTGCTTTGATGTCATGAGCGGTTTTACCACCACCGGACTGGTATTAACCCAGGATCTGGATCACATCTCACTCAGTTTGAACCTGTGGCGTCATATGCTCACTTTTATTGGCGGTCAGGGAATGATTGTACTGGCGCTGACTTTTTTACTAAAAGATACCGGCGGTGCCTATATCTTTTATGTGGGAGAAGCCAAAGATATCGACCTGGTCCCCAATGTTAAAGGAACGGCCCAGATCATCTGGAAAATCAGTATGGTTTATCTGTTTATTGGAACTGCCGCATTTTGGTTTATCGGAATGTCTATCGGTCTTGCTCCGCTGTCGGCTTTTTTTAACGGGCTGTTTATTTTTGCATCCTCCTGGAGTACCGGCGGTTTTGCCCCTTATACCCAGAACATGATGTATTACCACAGCTTTTCTTATGAGACCCTGACCCTCATCTTTTTTATCCTGGGTTCACTGAATTTTGGCCTGCACTACGCGATTCTTTCTGGCAATAGAAAAGAATTGGTAAAAAACATCGAAACTCAGAGCTTTTTTATCACCACGTTTCTGACCAGTGCGATGGCTGTCTTGTGGCTGTCCCGGACTGGTGTTTACGCCGATGCCGTTGTTATGTTTCGGCGCGTTGTTTACAATGTCTTGTCGGCCCATACTACCACCGGGTTTGGTTCAGTTTATGCCCGACAATTCGCACTGGAGTGGGGTGACTTCGGTATCCTGATTCTCATCATTGCAATGCTGATTGGTGGCTCGGCCTGTTCCACCGCGGGCGGCTTTAAGGGATTACGGATTGGCATCCTCTTTAAAAGTATCCTTGCTGATGTGAAGCGCTTACTGTCTTCCGAGCGCAATGTCAAGGTCTTTCGCTTCCACCACATTAAGGACCAAATTCTGGCGGATAGCCTGGTGAAGGCCTCTGCCTTGATTGTCATTTGTTATCTGATCACCTTTGCCCTGGGAACCTTAATCGGAACTTTTTGCGGCTATCCGTTGGCCAGTGCCGCCTTTGAATCCGCCTCCATTACCGGAAATGTGGGCTTATCCATTGGTGTCACCACCGCCGACATGCCGGCAGTTATGAAAATTTACGATATTATTGCCATGTATCTGGGCCGACTGGAATTTCTTTCTGTTTTCGCCCTCATCGGCTTCATCATTGGAGGCATAAAAAAATGTTGGACAAACTAATAAAAACGACGATTCTTACGGTTGGTCTGCTTTTCTGTCTCAGTGGTGGGGTCTTGGCCGCCGATGTGATCGAGCTAAATCAACTGGTGGAAAATGCTGAAGCAATGGACGGTAAAACCGTCACCGTCATCGGTGAAGCCATTGGCGAAGCGATGGAAAGGGGTGATTATGCCTGGGTCAATATCAATGACGGCAGTAATGCCATGGGCATCTGGATGCCTCTTAACGATGCCCAACGCATTAGATTTTTCGGGGATTATAAGCATATCGGCGACCAGCTCCAGGTTACCGGCGTGTTTAACCGGGCCTGTGTTGAACATGGCGGCGATGTCGATATTCATAGTGCTTCCATTGCGATAGTGACGGCCGGTTATGCCACCACTGAAACCGTACCATTTCCAAAAATCGTCATCGGACTTGTGCTGGTATTTCTGGCTTCGGTTTTTGGCCTGATCTATTATCAGGTCATAAAAAAAAGTGATGGCTAACCCATCACTTTTTAATTACGATGCTTTTTAAGCTCTATTTTTTAAAGCTTTATCCTAACACTTTAGTTCTTAATAAACCCGGTCGCATTAAATTTCGCAACCAACACCGCATTGTCTTCATCAAAAATATCTACAGTATAGTTGCAAAGGCTTCGGCTGGAAGAGGTTTCCATGGCTTTGGCCAGTAGCGTTTTTCCCTTGGCTGGTTTGGAATAGGTGATATTGGCATTGATACCGATGGTCACTTTACCGTCGGCGTTTGCCGCCGCCGCAAAGGCAAAATCCGCCAGGGTGAAGAGAGCGCCTCCCTGGACGATGCCAACCCCATTTAAATGCTTTTCTGTGATCACCATTCTTACTTCGGCATATCCCAGTTCAACCTTTACCAATTCCAATCCAACAAGTTTGGCAAACTGATCGTTTTTTATAATCTCAATCATTTCTTTCTCCATCAGATCTCCCATGTTTATTCTAATTATTTTTCACAAAAACCAGGCCATAGAAGGTTTCGGCAATATTGATCATCTCCTGACATTCAAAGCCAATCTCTGCTAGCATGGTTTTCACCTCATCACTGCCAATCCGATGATCAATAGGAGGACCCGTTTTTGTTTCTGCTTTTTCCCAATCAACAATGGCCAGCTTTCCTCCGGGTCTTAAAATCCGGCTGCTTTCTTCCAGAAATTGGTTTTTATCAACTATTTCATGAATCACATTGACCATCAATCCAAAGCTGACCGACGCATCGGGAATCATCAGATCCAGATCCTGGGTTTTTACGATCTCAATATTTTTGATACCCGCTGCTTTGCTGCGAAGTTCAAGCTCCTCCAGCATTTCTGGTGAGGTATCCAGTGCATAGGCATTGTTGTTGCCGATCATCTTTGCTGCCGGAATGGTGAAATATCCAATTCCACAGCCGATATCAGCAAAACTATCGGTTTCTTTAAGGCCTAAATTTTTCAATGTTTCAACCGGTGGCAGGTTTTCCCGACGCCACTCATTATCTAGCTTTTGTTTATTTTTTTGGTCAAATTTATGTATCATCATGTTTCTCCTGTTCGCTATCTAATCATCCTAGAATAATTCTTATTTGAGCTATTATACCATAAAGACTCATCCGGATAATAGCTAAATTCCTTAAAAAAAACCGACTGTCTTTCAAGACAATCGGTTTTTAAAATCCATATATCCAAACTGTTTCACCATCTGGATGGTTTTTTCCTGGGTAAATATGGCAATCGCGGGGAGATTCATACCGTTAAAGGTGTTATTTTTAACCATCGAATAAATGGCCATGTCACAGAATACCAGTCGATCCCCAATTTTAAGCGGCTCATCAAAGGCGTAGTCACCGATAATATCCCCGGCCAGGCAGGTCGGTCCGCCCAGTCGATAGGTAAAGGGTTTTTGACCCGGCAAGGCGGCCCCAATAATAGTTGGCCGGTAGGGCATTTCCAGCACGTCCGGCATATGACAGGCGGCGGAGGTATCGAGGATAACGTTGTGAACCCCGTTATCAACTAAATCCAACACCGTCGTCACCAGAAACCCGGTGTTAAGAGCCACTGCTTCGCCCGGTTCCAGATAGACCTTTAGCCCGTAGGTTTCCTGAATCCGCTTGATGGTAGCAATCAGTTTATCAACATCATAGTCATCCCGGGTGATGTGATGCCCACCCCCGCAGTTGAGCCATTTCAACTGCGGGAGAAATTCGCCAAACTGTTCTTCAACCGCTTTCAGGGTTTGTTCCAAGGCATCGGCATTCTGTTCGCACAAGGTATGAAAATGCAGACCACTGATCCCTTCAAGCAGCTCCGGCACAAACTGGGCCCGGGTTACCCCCATCCTTGATCCCGGTGAACAGGGATCATAAATGGCGTGATCCTGAGTGGAGCATTCCGGATTGATCCGAATCCCGCATTCCCGGCCGGCTTCGAGTGCAGCATCCTTGTATTTTTGCCACTGGTTAAAGGAATTAAAAACGATATGGTCACAGAGTTTAGTGATTTGCTCAAACTCATCTTCCCGGTAGGCGGTGGCAAAGACATGGGTTTCACCACCCATTTCCTCATGACCCAGGCGGGCTTCAAAGAGTCCGCTGGCCGTGGTGCCGGCCAGGTAGCGACCGATCAGGGGGTAAAGCGAAAACATCGAAAAAGCTTTTTGAGCCAGTAAAATCTTACAACCCGTGGCTTTTTGAACCTGGTCGAGAATTTTTAAGTTTTTAATCAGCAGGCTTTCATCGACAAGATAGCAGGGGGTGGGCAGCTCCTTGAAGGCGTCCTTTAATTCCATCCGTGTTTGACCATCCTTAATCAACCAGCTCTGGTGCAAAACTTTCCTGCCAGGGCAATCCCCATTTGTTTAACGCTTCCATAAATGGATCGGGATCGAACTCTTCAATATTGTAAACACCGGGTTTTTGCCACTGGCCGGTCATCACCAACATCGCACCGATCATCGCTGGTACTCCGGTCGTATAAGAGATCGCCTGAGAACCAACCTCTTTGTAGCATTCTTCGTGATCACAGACATTGTAAAGGTAGTAGGTTTTATCCTTACCCTCTTTTTTGCCCTGGAAGATGCAACCGATATTTGTTTTTCCTTTGGTTCGGGGGCCCAGGGTCGAAGGATCTGGTAGTACAGCGGCTAAAAACTGCAGCGGTACAATCATCTTGCCATCAAATTCAATCGGCTCTATGGCGGTCATGCCGACGTTTTCCAGGCATTTGAGATGGGTTAGATAGCTTTGTCCAAAGGTCATAAAGAAGCGAATCCGTTTGATCCCCTTGATATTTTGTCCCAGTGATTCCAATTCCTCGTGGTGGAGCAGATACATGTCTTTAGCTCCAATTTCGGGAAAATTATAAACCCGCTTGATTTCCATCGGCTCGGTTTCAATCCACTGTCCCTCTTCCCAATAGCTGCCGTTGGCAGTGACTTCCCGAATATTAATTTCCGGATTGAAGTTGGTCGCAAAGGGATAGCCATGATCACCGGCGTTGGCATCGAGAATATCGATGTAATTAATCTCATCAAATTGATGTTTCATCGCATAGGCCGAGAAAACGCCGGTCACACCCGGGTCAAAGCCGCTCCCCAACAGTGCCGTAATTCCGGCTTTTTCAAAGCGTTCCCGGTATTCCCACTGCCATTTATATTCAAATTTGGCGGTATCTTCGGGCTCGTAATTGGCCGTATCGACGTAATGGGTTTTGGTGGCCAGACAGGCATCCATAATAGTCAAATCCTGATAAGGCAGAGCCAAATTTAATACTACGTCGGGCTTTACCTCTTCAATCAGCGCAATCAGCTCATCAACGTGATCAGCATTGACCTGGGCAGTGGTGATTTTTGTCGCCCCGCCATCAAGTTTTGCTTTTAGTGCATCGCACTTGCTTTTGGTCCGGCTGGCAATACAGATTTCTGAAAACACCTCGCTGTTTTGACAGCATTTATGAATGGCCACACTGGCTACGCCGCCGCAACCGATAATTAATGCTTTTCCCATAATTTGTTCCTCCTGTTATTTATAAGTACTATCAAAGTTCGGGCGAGCAATGCTCGCCCCTACTATTCTATCATTACACGCTATCTTAATGGTGAAGAGAGTGTTTGTCCTTTTGCCTATCGGTGATCATCCACAACGATTAGCCAATTACCAATAAGAGTTCCCGCAACACCTTGCAGGCCACCGCAGTGGAAGCACCGCTCTGGTCATAGACCGGCGATAACTCGTCAATATCACAACCGACAATATTCAGTTCTCCGATTTTTTGGATCGCTTCAAGCAGCTCTAAAAAACCGACACCGCCAGGCTCCGGGGTACCGGTGCCTGGAAAAACGGACGGATCTAATATATCCAGATCGAGGGTGAAATAGACTGGCTTGCCCTGTAGTTTTTTGACCACTTCAGCCAGACCATTAAAATTAAATTTCTGGGTGATGACGTGATCTTTGCCCCACTGGAACTCACTGCGTTCGCCTGAGCGAATCCCGAATTGATAGATCCGGTTATCGCCAATTAAATCCCAGACCCGGTGCAGCACCGTCGCATGGGACAGGGTCACCCCCAGATAATCATCGCGCAGATCAGCATGGGCATCAAAATGGATCACATGGAGATCCCGATATTTCCGGGCCACTGCCCGAACTGCTCCCAGGGTCACCAGATGCTCACCGCCAATCATCACTGGGGTCTTTTCATCTCTTAATACCCGGGTGGTATAACTTTCAATCACTGCCAGCGCCTTTTGGGTATCACCAAAACAGAGCTCCAGATCACCGCCGTCAAAAATAGCTAAATCTTCCAGATCCTTATCCTGATAGGGGCTGTAGGTTTCTAATCCGTAGGATTCCCCCCGCATCGTTTTGCTGGCAAAACGGGTACCGGGACGGAAGGATGTGGTGGAATCAAAGGGGGCGCCAAAAACGACAATGCCCGATTCTCCATAGTCGTTGTCACAACCTAAAAAAGTCTCAATATTTTTATTCAACATCTTTTAACAGTTCCTCCACATAGTTTGGCAAAGCAAAGGCCCCCACATGCAACCGGGTGTTATAATAGCGGGTTTTAAAACCCAGGGCATTCCATTTCACGGCCTTTAAGTCCTCAATTGGATGGTATTTTTTTGAGGCAAAGCCAAACAGCCAGTGTCCTGAGGGATAGGTGGGGATGTGAGCCTGATAGACCCGGCTGATCGGAAAGGACTCGACAATGCGCTTATGGGCCCGCTGCATCGCCACGGCATCATCCAGATAAAATGCACTTTCGTGCTGATTGACCATGATCCCGTCTTCTTTTAGTGCCTTATAGCAATTACCATAAAACTCTTTGGTAAACAGGCCTTCGCCAGGACCAAAGGGATCGGTCGAATCGACAATGATCAGGTCATATTCATTTTCACAACGGCGAATAAATTTCAGACCATCCTGATAATGGACCGTTAACCGCTCATCGGCAAAGCAGCAGGCGGTTTGGGGCAGATGCGTTTTGCAGACTTCCACCACCAGCTCGTCAATTTCGACCAGATCAATGTGTAAAACCGAAGGGTAACGCACCAGCTCGCGGATGGCACCACCATCACCGCCGCCGATAATCAACACCTTTTTCGGAGCGGGATGAACCGCCATGGGAATGTGCACCATCATTTCATGATAGATAAATTCATCTTTTTCGGTCAGCATCATAAACCCGTCCAGGGTTAAAAAACGGCCAAATTCTTTGGAGTCAAAGACATCAATCCGCTGAAATTCACTTTGTCCGCAGTAAAGCTGACGATCCACCTGAATGGAAAATTTGACGCTGGGGGTATGTTTTTCTGAAAACCATAGTTCCATTTAATCCTCCTTTAGCACATTGAGATTTTTTATTTCCATATCTTCGGGACCGGTTAAAAAACAGCCCTTATCTTTTAGGTATTCAATGGCGTCAAGAATTTCTGTCGTAATTCTTTCCCCGGGTGCCAGAATCGGAATCCCCGGCGGATAAGCCATTACAAATTCACTACAGATCCGACCGCCGCTTTTTTCCAGCGGTAAGGCTTCCTTATCGGCATAAAAGGCTTCCTGAGGGGCGACAGCCACCGCGGGGTTAATGTATTCATATTGCAGCATCCCAGCCTTATCTTTTTTATAGATCCGACGAATTTCGGCCAGAGCTGAAACCAGACGTTCCAGATTCCGCCGACTGTCTCCCACTGAAATATAGGCCAGAATATTGCCGACATCGCCAAATTCCACCTGAATGTCGTATTCATCACGAAGAATACTATACACTTCAATTCCAGCCAGACCGACATGAAGGGTATTAATCGACAGCTTGGTGGCATCAAAGTCATAAACAGTATCGCCGTTAATCAACTCTCTCGAGTAAGCGTAGTAATCACCGATCTGATTAATTTCATCCCGGGCATATTGGGCCATTTCAGTTACCTTGGCAAAGATTTGTTTGCCATTCACCGCCAGATTTTTGCGCGAAATATCGAGGCTGGAAAGCAGCAGATAGGAACCGCTGGTGGTCTGGGTCAGATTGATAATCTGGCGCACATAACCAGCGTTCATGCCCTCACCCACGAGTAAAAAGGAGCTTTGAGTCAGCGACCCACCGGATTTATGCATACTGACCGATGCCATATCCGCTCCCGCCGCCATCCCACTGATGGGCATATTTTCGCCAAAATAGAAATGGGTACCGTGGGCCTCATCCGCCAGCACCAGCATACCGGCGGCGTGAGCCAGTTCGGTGATCGCTTTCAGGTTTGAACAAACCCCATAGTAGGTGGGATTGTTGACTAAGATCGCTTTGGCATCGGGGTTCTCCCGGATCGCTTCTTCTACCGCTACAAGGGTCATCCCCAATGAAATACCGATTTCATGGTTGGTTTCGGGATTTACATAAACCGGGATAGCTCCACCCAGGATCATCGCATTAATGACGCTGCGGTGGACATTTCGGGGCAGAATAATCTTTTCCCCTTTTTTACAGGCCGACAGCACCATCGTCTGAACGGCAGATGTTGTGCCATTGACCATAAAAAACGCCTGCTTGGCCCCAAAGGCATCCGCCGCCAGTTCCTCAGCCTCTTTGATCACCGAAACCGGATGGCAAAGATTATCCAGCGGCTTCATCGAATTGACATCAAGCGTCATACAACGTTCCCCTAAAAACTCCGTTAATTCGGGATTTCCCTTGCCCCGTTTATGGCCGGGCACATCAAAGGGCACCAGCCGATTTCTCTTAAACTCATTAAGTGCCGCCAATATCGGCATCCGTTCCTGATTTAATTTTGGCACGTTTTTATTCCTTCCCTAATCTGAATACAGCAGCTTAGCAGCAATAATAGGCAGCGGCTGTTTAAATAACTCAAGGGGCGGTTATCAACCACCCGCCAAATTTCCGGGCGGGTAATACCCGCCCCTACAATCCGGATCATCGTCTGCATAAAAACTGGCAACAATTAGTCGCTTATTTGTTAATACACGTTACTACCGCTGAAAATTTCGATCATTTCGCGACGCAGGTTTTCGGTAATCTGTAGCCGCGTTCGTGGCGGCAGCTCATAAGCATCCGTATTGAAGAGATAATTTTGGAGGATGATTTCTTTTAACATCATCTTAGTATGAAAAAGATTGGATTGATAAACGTTAATATCAATGGCGTCATATTCCTTTAGTGTTTTATCATCAACATAATCCTGGATTGAGGTGATCTTATGATCCATAAAGAGTTTTTTTCCGCTGACATCCCGGGTAAATCCCCGGACCCGATAATCCATGGTAATAATGTCCGAATCAAAACTGCCAATCAGAAAATCCAGAGTGCTCAGAGGCGTAATTTCGCCACAAGTAGCCACATCAATGTCCACCCGAAAGGTAGCAATAGAAGTGTCCGGATGATATTCCGGATAAGTATGGACCGTTACATGGCTTTTATCCAGATGGGCCACCACCGTATCGCCCTGTAAATCGGTCTGTTTAACAGAGTCTTCCCGATATTCTCTTAAAAAGGTTTCTTCGGCAATTAAAAAGGTGACGCTCGCCCCCTGAGGATCATAATCCTGCTTGGATACGTTGAGCACCCGGGCCCCAATCATCTCAGTAACACGATATAAAATTTTAGTTAAGCGGTCCGAGTTATACTGCTCATCAATATAGGCAATATAGTCCCGTTGTTCGCGCTCGCTCTTGGCATAGCATACATCGTAAATGTTAAAACTCAACGATTTTGTCAAATTGTTAAAACCATTCAACTTTAATTTATTATCCATAATCCACCCCGTTTCCATTTTTTGCATTGTAATTGTGCTGTAATGATTTAATAAAACAAAAAACCCAAGTGATCCATCAGCATCTGCTGTTCATCCACTTGAGTTTATTTCTACTGATTTGTATTAAACGAGCGCATGACCGCACCGTCTATTTAATGATCCAAAACGCAGAAATTAGAGTCTATATAGCAAGAACTTACTTTTACTACTCTTATTGATTGTTTCACAAGTGTGATGTGCAAAAACGCACACGGTTTTAAGTAACCAACTTATAAAATTTGAGCTAATACTCAATCAATAAGGCAACGAAAGTTGCCAATCGGCATTTGACCTAGCTGTCCGTATGGCATTTTATTTCTTTATCCCCGAGTTATTCAGATAAAAAAATGGTCAAAATAATTCTTTGCTGTATCCATAAATTTTGCTTATGAATACGCCAAATAGACATAAATCTATTTCTGTCATTCGAGTCGAATTGTACTATAAAAAATTGTGAAAATCAAGAAATATTTGCAAATTTAACCGGTTTCTAACATAATCGCCACGACTCTTAAGCACTTTAAATGTTTATCTGTCATTCTAAACTTTTAATTCTTTGTGAACAACTTCACAAATCTTTCCCAGGTATTTAGCATTGTCATTTTTTCTTTTGAACCTGTCGCAAAGTCTTCAGAGCATCCTGGTAATCAAATTCATGAATCTGTCTTTCCAGATCAAATCCCGCATCGCCTAAGTTAACAATCAACAAGTCTTTGTGCTTCTCAAATAAATCATCAGCGTCAGTGTCATTATTTTCAAGCAAAACTGCCAACTTGTTCTTAATTGTATCAATTTGAGCATCGTTTCCTTTGTCATTTTGTTGGTTCTCGGAGAAAACTCTTTCTCTCGGCAAAGCATCCGCAAAATGTCTTAATTCTGCGACAAAGTTATTAATTAACTTCTCAGATTGATCGTTTAACGACTGGGCCTTTATTGTCTGTTCCAATTCAGCCGCCTGCTCCTGTATTTTTTCAGCACCCAAATTTCCAGCCACACCCTTAATTGAATGAGCCGTTTGCATAATGCTTTGGTCATCCTGCTCGGACACCTGCTTCAGGAGATTTGTTGCGTCCGTCTGACATTTTTGACCAAACTGCCGGATCAACCGCAAATAGACGGCGGCATCACCACCAAGAATTTTCAGACCAGCTTCCACATTCAATCCTTCCACCTGCCAAAGGACTTCTAACCGATTCTGTTGCTCTCGTTCTGCTAATGAATTCTTTCTCGGTGTTTCATTTTTATCACTATTTTCTGGCGCTTCATTTTCACCTTCAGTTTTTTTTATCGGCAGCCACTTGATCAAACATTTGTATAAAATCTCCGGTTCCACCGGTTTTACCAGATGGTCGTTCATCCCTGCCTCAATACAAAGACGCCGATCTTCTTCAAAAGCATTGGCCGTCATCGCTAAAATAGGTACCGTTTCCCAACCCGGCATCGCTCTAATCCGTGCCGTCGCCTCCAACCCATCCATTACTGGCATCTGAACATCCATCAAAATCAAATCAAACTTAGCTTGTTTAATTTTATCAATTGCTTCCTGACCATTTTGGGCTAACTCAATCACAAGTTTAAAGGGTTCCAGAAGCTGCCCGACAATTTCCTGATTAATCAGATTATCCTCAACAATCAGTATCCTCATCTGCTCGTAAGTTTTCAAATGATCCTCTAATTCGTTTAGCGATGATGGCATCTTTGATACGCGATTATTTTCAAGCAGTTCCATTAATGCATCATTAAGGGTTGATGGTGTCATCGGTTTGATCAGAATCCGGCTGATTCCGGCACGCTGCGCTTCTTCATAGGATATCTGATTGCCATAGCCGGTAATCAGATAAACTGTCGGCCTGGTTTTCAGTTCCAGCGATTGAAGCATCAGTGCTGTGTCAATACCATCCATAACCGGCATTTTGAGATCCATCAATACCAGTCGATAGGGGTTCATCATCTGGTCAGCTTGCACCACCGCGGCTAATCCTTCACTTCCCGAACTGACCGCCTCACACTGGATTCCAAAATCAGATAGCATACTGATCATCAGATCCCGGGCTTCTGGCATGTCATCAATCACCAGAACCCGCATTTCCTTCGAAGATTTCATGCTGATTCTATTTTTAGGAAGCGCTGTCGATATTTCAAAGGGCAACTCAAACCAGAACTGACTTCCCTGACCCAGCTCACTTTTAGCCCCAATTTCCCCACCTAAAAATTTTACCAAACGATAGCTAATCGCCAACCCCAGACCAGTTCCCCCATACAAACGGGTCATTGATTCATCAGCCTGGACAAAATCCTGGAACAGGTTTTTTAGCTGTTCTTTTGACATCCCAATCCCAGTATCCCACACTTCAAACCGCAGTCGAATCTGTTTTTTTTCCTGCTTCATAATCCGGGCCACAACCTTGATGCACCCTGTTTCAGTAAATTTCACTGCATTGCTCATTAGATTAAGCAAAATTTGTCCAAAGCGAACCGAATCTCCCCGCAAAACCGTCGGAATATGATCAACATCCACCAGTAAATTGAGATTTTTTTTAGCCACTTGATCACCCAAAATATTACACACGCTGTTGATTTCCCGGTCGGGCTCAAAATCATGGGCATCCATTCGCATTTTTCCGGCCTCTATTTTCGAAAGATCCAGCACATCATTTATGATCTGCAACAAGTGATTCGCTGCCTCGGTCAACTTACCAAGCTGTTCCTCCTGCCGCATGGTTAGAGGATCACGCTTAATTAGATGAGCCAGGCCGATGATTGCATTCATAGGCGTTCGAATTTCATGACTCATATTAGATAAAAACGAACTTTTTGCCTGACTGGCAGCTTCTGCTTCAAGTTTTGCCATTTCCAACTCGGTAGTGCGAGAAACAACCATTTCCTCAAGATGCTTCTGATAACTCTCCAATTCCTCCAGATATTTCATCTTCTCGGTTACATCAGCAACGGTTCCCCAACTGGCGACAGGCGCGCCATCAGAATCAAACTCAAATTCTGATCGTTCTTCCACCCAGCGCACTTCATCCCCTGAAATAATTCGATGAAGTATGGTAAACGACCGACCCTGCACCGATTTTTCCTGCCAAGTTTCAGCGATTTTATTACGATCCTCTGGATAGACAAGATCCATATACGTTTCATAGGTTTGCGGCTTCCCCATATCGACACCAAAAATACGATAGGTTTCATTAGACCAGGTCAAATTGTTCGCATTGATGTCAAAATGCCAGTGTCCAGTTTTTGAAACCTCCTGCGCACGATTTAAAAAAGCTTCACTTTGGCGCAGTGCCTTTGTAA
Organism: Acetobacterium sp. KB-1; assembly: GCF_003260995.1. NCBI lineage: Bacteria > Bacillati > Bacillota > Clostridia > Eubacteriales > Eubacteriaceae > Acetobacterium > Acetobacterium sp. KB-1. The sequence continues at coordinate 2,985,230 of NZ_CP030040.1, read as the reverse complement.
TCTCAATGCGTTCCTGGTTTAAAAAAGCCGTTCCGATTTGATCAGCAATATGACAGCTAAAGGTGATCTCGTCACTTCCCCACGCATGGTTTTTATTTACATGCATAAAGCCAATCGAACCAATCGACCTGCCATTGCATAAAATACTGCAAACCAGTAGAGTGGTTCCACCTAACGGTTTCATATAAGCCTGCCAGTAATCCTTTTCCTGCGGTTCAGCCGATTCTTTATCAACAATCATATATCTGTTTTTGATGAGATGCTCAAATGTCAGCGGCTGATCGACCATGTTCATCGTCATTTTTCGGATGTGGGTTTTTTCTTTTTTTACATAAAGGTCCAGACATTCCATCATTGTCATTTCATTTTTATATTGCCAGATAGAAACCCGATCCGTTTCCAGGCGATTACCCAAAAGCTCAGTTATTTCTTTTGCAAACCGATTAATATCACCATTGATCCCCGACTCCATCTGACTGATTTCTCGAATCAGCTGGGTATGAAGATAAAGTTGGTCAACAATAAATTTTTGCTCGACTTCACGTTCCACTAAACGTTGTTCTAACAATTTTCGAGCATTCTTAAGATCTTCCTCCATCTGATAGCGCTCGGATATATCCCGAATCACTTCCACAAAATTTTCACTTTCAGCCAACCAACTTAAGCGACATTCAAAGTGATGCTTCCCATCGGAATTGGACAAATCATACTCAAAGGTCTGCATTTGACCTGTCGTTCTGGCCATTAGCATGGCATGGGTAAATAAGTCATTGACATTCGCCGGCAAAACAGTATTGATTTTTTTGTTTATAAATGCTTCTGGCGGGATGTAAAGATCCGAGGCTTTTTTTGCCCGATATTCCAGAATTATCCCCTGTGCATCCGTTAAAAACAAAAGATCCGGTACCATTTCAAAAAAAGCTTCAAATAATTTATTCTGTTTTACCAACCCTGAATTATCCTGACCCGCCATATCACTCACAACCCCTTCTCTTTCTGCTCTTTAATGTTTATTCTGGCTCCTGATGCATGACTTGTCTGAAAGCCTCAATCTCTATTTCAAAAGCTTCCACCACATCTGGATCAAACTGCATCCCTTTTTGTTCGATAATATAGTCGACCACCGAATCCATGCTCCAGGCTTTTTTATATGGCCGTACCGTCGTAAGGGCATCAAATACATCAGCTAATGCCATAATTCGTGCTGAAATAGGGATTTCATTCCCATACAGTTCTTCTGGGTAGCCTTTTCCATCCCAGCGCTCATGGTGGTAATTCATAATTTTCTCGGCCTCCTCCAAAAATGATAGCGCTGTAATTTCGCCCTGTTCCGCCTCTGTTTTGTTGACCGCCAAGGTTTTATTGATTGCCAAACGAATCGCATTTCCACCGATTTTACAATGGGTTTTCATCACTTCAAATTCCTCGAAGTTAAGCTTTCCCGGTTTTAAAAGGATGGCGTCCGGAATCCCAATCTTCCCAATATCATGAAGCGGTGCCGCTTTTGAAATACGTTCTATCACATCGTCACGGAGGTAACTCTTGAATTTTTCGTTTTTTTGCAATCGCTTAGCGATAATCCGCACATAGTGTTGCGTGCGCATAACATGGTTAGCGGTGTCATTATCCCGGGTTTCAACTAATTCAGCAAAAACATTTAAGGTCGTATCCTGAATCAGCTGATTTTCTACCATTCGTCGTTTGACCTCTGCTTCCAGCCATTTATTCTGATTTTTAAGCCGATCCCGAGCCTGTTTCAGTTCCAGATGAGCATTGACCCGGGCCAGCACAATCCCAGGCCGAAAGGGCTTGGTAATATAGTCAACCGCCCCCAGCCGGAACCCCTTCTCTTCATCAATCAGGCTATCCAGTGACGAAATATAGATGACTGGTATCCCCAAATTTTCCGGATCTTTGCGTAGTTCCGACAAGGTTTCATAACCATCCATTCCTGGCATCATAATATCCATCAGAACCAGATCCGGTTTAAGGTCTTTATTAACCGCCCGAAGCAATTCTTCTCCTGATTTATAGGCCCGAACAAGAAAAGAGGGACTTAGTAATTTTTTTAAGATCATCAGATTGATGGGTTCGTCGTCGACAATTGAGATTTCATGCTTTTTCATCTTACCCTCTCTGTAAATAAAAAAATAAATCGTACGTTATCATTAGTTTTACCCCTTCTTGCGGTGATAAAACATGGTATACGATCAATTTTACGTTTTTACTCTGATATGATTCGTTTCTACTTTTTAACGCTTTTAATAACGTCAAACGGCTATTCAAATTCTCAGAAGATTTAAGAGAAGCCGAAAAAAAACCTGTATCGCTTTAATCGCAATACAGGTTTTTGTAATTGGTTTCTAAAACATTTCCTTGCTCATTTCATCAATGCATTCATCGATATAAGCTATAACACCTTCAAAATTTTCAATTGGCAGACCAGATGTCTGGCAGGGAATAAAATATTTGGTGCCATTGGCACGGCAGGTTTCTTCCACCTGTTTTTTAACCACTTCTTTTTCCCAACCGGGATAATCCACAGTACCGCTGTGGAGTCCACCCATAAAGGTGATCTTTTCGCCATACGCTTTGATCAGTTCAGGGATATTATTAGTATTCATAACGCCCTGCCAAATATCGATTCCCACTTCAATCATGTAAGGAACTAAATTGGCAGCATAAGAGTCACTATGATGAATGATCAATTCGACGCCATTGTCTTTATAGAACTGGTAGATTTTTTTATATGATGGTACAAAAAATTCTTCAAACATATCTGGCGAAATAAAGGATGAAATTTGACTACCCCAGTCATCGTGATGTAAAATGGCTTCTGGCTTAAGTTTTTCCATCATCACTGCAGCAAATTCCAACTCATACTCGGTCAAGTAGTCAATCAGTTCCTGCATCGCTTCGGGTTCTTCGTAAAGAGCCATCAGGGCATTTTCCATGCCCATCAAATGGTGGGTCATTTCAAAGATACCTGGTGCGAAAAATGCGGTGACATATTTTTCTTTTCGATCAACTGCATTGGCATGGGCAAGCGCCGCTGCCCAGGCTTCATCGGATGTGGCAATGGCTGGTTTTTTAACGTTCTCTTTCCACTCGGTAATATCCTGAATTACCGCCAAGCCATCATGATGAACCGGAAACATTCCTAATTGACCTTCCGGCCATTGCCAGGTAATACCCCAATGGTCTTTCCAGGTTTGACCATATTTGAATTCAACCCCAGTCGGTACTTCCATGATCAGATCAATGAATTCATATTGTTTGACAAAACGATCCGGGTTGCCACCCTTCATTGTTTCGAGTAAGTTTTCTTTAATTGTCAGCATTATTTCTCCTTTTCTATTTGCAGGCTATTTTTGGGTATTTTCGCGTCTACGCGCCGATTAATTCTTTCGCTTTTGCAGCCGAGCTACCAGCATCCGGGGCGTAACCGTCAGCGCCAATTTCATTGGCATATTCCTGAGTAACAGGTGCTCCACCGACAATGACCTTCATCTCCGGGTAAGCCGCTTTCACGGTTTGTACCGCTTCTTTTAATGCCGGCATCGTCGTCGTTAAAAGACCTGAACACGCTACTAGCACAACGTTATCATTCTCTTTTACGGCTTCTACAAATTTATCTGCGGGTACGTCAACGCCCAGATCAATCATATCAAATCCGGCACTTTCAAGCATCATCACAACCAGGTTTTTACCAATATCATGAAGGTCTCCGGCAACGGTTCCCATGATACAGGTACCCAGTGAACTGGAGCCATCTCCTGCCATCACCGGTTTTAAAACTTCCACACCTTTGGACATCGCTTTAGCAGCAATTAGCATTTCCGGAACAAAGATTTCGCCGGATGAGAACTTATCCCCAATCACACCCATAGAAGCAATCATTGCATCCAGAATGTCCTGCGCTTTATCGCCGGCATCCAGGGCTTCCTGTACAGCTGCTGCAACTTTCTTTGATTTACCAGTTTCTACCAATACTTTTACATCTTCAATTTTTGACATGTTAATTTCTCCTTAGATTTAAACTATTTTTTCACCCAAAACCTGTGTGCGTTCCGGGTTTTTGTTAACCTAGCCGTGTAAGTCTTTATTAAAATCGAACCACTATTACCCTTGTAAAGCCCGTTTAGGCAGGGCCGTCTTAAAAATTTTTCACCCTTATTTAACGAAAATACCTTCTCGGAAAGCGCCAATATATTCCATACAATATTCATCTTCACCCATCATTGCTTCGGTGGCAAACAACATCCCCATCATATCTTTATTAAGTGGATCCAGAATAAAACTGTCCATCCCGGCACTCATGGCTAAAACCGCAAAGGCCTGATTGGCAATCCGTCGGGCTGGCAAGTTAAATGAAATATTGCTAATTGCACCGGTCACATGAATGGTTGGGTATTGCTTTTTAATCTCCCGTATGACTTCGGTAACCATGGCAATACCATCTTCTGAGGTACAGAGCATTTCAATTAGGGGATCAATGTGCATCCGGGATGGATCAATCCGGTATTCCTGACATTTTACCATTAAGTCGGTGAAAACCTCCAAACGGTCTTTGGCCGTTTTAGGGATGCCTTTGTCGCTATTTAACAATGCTACACACTCCCATTTGGTATCTGCCAGTACTTTAAAGGCTACGTCGACCTTATCACCTTCTAATGAGACAGAATTAAACAATCCTGGTTTGTTACAATACTTCATTGATTCAATACAGGTATAAACATTAGGACTATCGACAGCAATTGGAACATCCGTTGCATCCTGAACAATATCAATCAGCCATTTCATCGTTTCCAGTTCAATATCATCATCCACCGATGCACAGACATCAATAAAATCTGCCCCGGCTTCCGCCTGTTTGATTGCCAGATTCCGGATAAATGCGGCATCTTTTTCTGCAATGGCCTTCCCCGTTGAAGGAATTGCGCCATTAATTTTTTCACCAATAATAATCATTTTCTTACTCCTTTTTAATCTTGTCTGTATTTGACCGTTCTTCGATATATTGCTCCAGCTAATTTTTCTGATCCATACTCACACGATAAACGCGTCATAAAAATATCGTTTACATCGACTAGCTGACAATGCTTTTGTCCTTTTCTTATCAGTCCATTTATTCGTACCAGCTTAACTCAATCATCTGCACCAAACCCGTTCAAATATTTTAACCGGTAAAGTAACTGCAGTATAGCTCTGTTTTTACGAATTGTCAACTATTATTTTTACCGGTAAAAAAAGAACTTAGCCACTACTGTAAAACAGCTTGACTAAGTTCTCTTTGTCTAAATCACCTTCTCGTCAACTAAAAAGCGCTATCATTTTTATTACTATCCTTAATGCCGATGCCGATGGTGAACATCCGGCAGATGACAATGGGTGTGAACAGTCCTATTGTGGGTATGTTCATGGCAATGTTCGCCACTAACCGGCGGATGGTTATTATGGAGATGATGCGCATCATCGTGGTTATGACTGTGATCGTGGGTCTCCTCATCATGAATATGGCGGTGTTCATGATTTTCCGACAGCGCCAGCCAGCTTCCCAAAACCATGATCACTAACGCAATTAGAAATGAAAAAGTGATCGGTTCCTTAAGTACCAGCCAGGAAATAAAGACACCCATAAAAGGTGCTGCCGCATAATAGGCGCTGGTTCGGGCCGCTCCCAGTCCCCGTTGGGCTTTCACATAGAAAAAAATACTTAAGCCATAGGCCACAAAACCTAAGGTCATGGCCAGAATAATATAAAGCAGCGAAGCCGATAATTCGCCCCAGATAGAGGCGATGAGTAAAGCCCCCAATCCGGAACCGAAACCTTTGAGGACAACCACCTGAACCGGATCTTTAATCGATAGATTCCGGGTACAATTGTTCTCAAAGCCCCAGCAAACGCAAGACAGCATCACAAAAATCGCCCCAATCGACAAATTTATCGCCGTGACATCGCTAATGGTCAGTAAAACACTGGCCAGAGAAATAAATACGATGGCCATCCACATTCGTTTGCCAATGGCTTCTTTAAAGAAAATCATCGCAATCACTGCTGTTGCGGCGATCTCAAAATTTCCTAACAGGGCCGCCGTACTGGAGTTAGTCAGTTTGATCCCCATCAACAGGAAAATCGGCGCTGCAATATCCAACAAAATCATCAGAATAATCGAGGGCATTTCTTTTTTAGTGAGTCTGGCTTCTTTTGACGCGTTTCGACGTTTTTTATTAAACACCGTCAGCAGCGTCATACCCGTTCCTGCGCCCAGATACAAAAGTGCTGCCAGAAATAAGGGATCAATTTCTTCAAGTAAAATCTTAGAAAAAGGTGCATTGATCCCAAAAAGTAGTGCTGCCAGGATTGCGTATACCACTGATATGTTTTGCTTCATAAATCTTCAAGCCTCCTTCTTGATTTTACTAATCCAATCTTATCATATTTTACTATTCTCATCAGTCTTTTTATAATTTGTGTTTCTTTTTCTCAAATCAGGATATAATAACCATGACTGATTGTTTGTCTATTACTAAACTATCTATGCTCTTTTGACATCACCTTATGAGAGGCCGCCATGAACATTGATCTTGCTACAATTGCCCTAGTTTTAGTTCTATCCAGTATTTTTCAAGCTGTTTTTATACTGTTTTTGTCTTCTAAATACCCCGGTGTTGATCACATTGGCGTTAGCTGTTCCCTTTTTGCGCTGGGATTTCTTTTTGTGATGTTTCAGGCCAACACCATCAATGCTCTGATTACGGTTGTAGCCGGTAATTCCCTGCTGCTGGTGGCCCTTATTTTTCTATACAAGGGTCTGGTTCAATTTTTAGATCTGCCTGAAAACAAGTGGCTTCCTCCCATTATTTTTGGTTTTTGTCTCTTAACCCTGATCTATTTTCAGTTTGTTTTCGATAACATTTCACTTCGCATTTTTTCAGTTTACCTTTCAATTGGATTAATTGCTCTTTTGATTGCCGATACACTTCGAAAAGGAAACAACACCCACCTCCCAAGGCAAGCGCCACTGCTTCTTTTTCTATTTGCTTCCACTGGCCTATTTGCAATTTTACGATCTTTTTATGCCTTGTTTTCCCCTCCCATAGTTAATGCCCTTACACCAACGTTTTTTCAGGTTTTCTCTTTTACCGGGGTATTTATCATCAACATGATTGTGAGCTTTACCTTTATCATGATGATTAATGAGCGCCTCGGCGCTGATGTTTTGTCCGCTAAAGAACAGTTTGAACAAATCTTTAACCTCAGTCCTGACGCCAGCCTGATTACATCACTTGCTGATGGTAAAATCGTGAATTTCAACATCAGTTTTATAAATTTTACTGGATTTAGTCAAGATGAAGTTCAAAATAAAAGTCTGTTGGAGCTTAATCTTTATGAAAAACCTGCGGATCGGGACAAACTCCTGGAAGCAATCACAACTAACCAGTCAGTTGATGATTTTGAACTTAATTTTGTTACCAAAAGCAGGGATATCCGAATTTGTTCGGTTTCTGCAAAAATTTTTTTAATGAACGACACTCCTCATATTATCAGTATTATCGATGATATCACAGATCGCAAAAATGCTGAGAATGCCCTTATCCAAAGTGAAGAAAAATACCGTTTTTTAACTGAATTCACCTCTGATGTGATTTGGCTTTTTAATCTTACCCAGAATAAGTTCACCTACATGAGTCCAGCAATTTTTCAGTTAAGGGGACTCACCTCTGAAGAAGCCATGGCTGAAAAGCTGGAAGACGCCATGACGACCGAGTCCCTTCAACGGGTCAGAGCTAACTTACAAAGAAATGTCAAAACGTTCATTGCCAACCCCAAAACCGCTCATACTCACCTGATTGAAATCCAGCAGCCTTGTAAAAATGGACGTCTCATCTGGGTTGAGGTTTCGACAAAATATCGTTACCACAAAAATGGTGAGATTGAACTGGTTGGAATCAGCCGCAACATTGACAAAAGAAAACAGGCAGAGGCAAAGGTTCTTTATCTAAGCTATCACGACCAATTAACCGGACTCTACAACCGTCGCTTTTATGAAGAAGAGCTACGCCGACTGGATAGCCCCAGAAATCTTCCAATTGCCCTGATTATGGCTGATGTTAACGGGCTTAAGCTGATTAATGATGCTTACGGCCATCAGATGGGAGACAAAATCTTAAAGGAATTTGCCGAAATATTGAAAAATGAGTGCCGACATGATGAAATAACCTCCCGCGTTGGTGGGGATGAGTTTGTAATCTTACTTTCCAAAACTGAACTGCAAAGTGTGGAAAACATTATTAAGCGTCTCAATGCTGCCATTTCCAAGGTCCGAATTGACCGCACTATTTTGTCTGTTTCGATGGGATTTGCCATTAAAGAAACCCCCACCGATGACCTGAACGATGTTTTCAAACGAGCTGAAGATGCCATGTACCAGCATAAACTTACCATCAGTCCCAGTATTAAAAAAGCTACCATTGAGTTAATTGTCAATTCCATTTACGAACGAAGCCACCATGAATTGATTCATTCTCAATTAGTCTGTGACTATTGCCAGGCGATGGGCCGAGAACTGGGTTTTGAAACTGAAGCCATCAATCAACTGGGGATGGCCGGTTTGCGGCATGATATTGGCGAAATTGCCATTGACACTGCGATTTTAAATAAATCTGAAAAATTAAACGATGCCGAATGGGCGGAAATAAAGCGCCATCCAGAAATTGGCTATCATATTCTTCGATCCGTTAATGAGATGGCAGAAATTGCCAAGTTTGTACTTGAACACCATGAACGCTGGGATGGGCAAGGCTATCCCAAAGGCTTAAAGGCTGATGAAATCTCCATCCAGGGGCGGATTATTGCCATCGCCGATGCCTACTGCACGATGACCGCCGAACGTCCGTACAGCCGGGTTTTTACTGCCGAAGAAGCCATTGCCGAAATCAAAAACAACTCCGGTTTTCAATTTGATAAAAAGCTGGCCCAGATCTTTGTTGAAAAAGTACTACAAAAAGAATGGCCCAAAGCCTAAAAAAAGCCAATTGTTCAGCCCCAACACGTTTTAAAAACCCGGCTGACAATTGGCTTTACTTCTCTTTATTTGCATCCCGAGGTCAGTTGAAAACCATGATCCAGGGGCCCGTTGCCCTTTCCCAGATCCAGATTGGCTGCCAATGCCCCGGACACATAATCCTTGGCTTTTTTTACCGCCAATTCCATCTTGTACCCGGTGGCAAGATTACAGGCAATGGCCGTGGAAAGAGTACAACCGGTACCATGGGTATTGGGATTATCAATTTTTACTCCCGGAAACCAAACTTCTTCATGACCCTTTTTATCTTGAATCAGCAAAAAATCATCGGCACTTTCAAAAAGATGCCCGCCCTTAATCAGAATACTCCCGGCATAGCTTGTGGCGATTTTTTTAGCTGCTCTGACCATGTCCGCTTTGGCAGAAATGCCAAAGCCACACAGACATTCGGCCTCGGGGATATTGGGGGTGATCAAATCGGCCAGTGGCATCAATTCTGTTTTTAAAGCTTCAATGCTATCGTCGCTTAACAGTCTGCCGCCACTGGTGGCCACCATCACCGGATCCAAGACAATGTTTTTCGCCTGGTAATGTTTAAGTTTGTTAGCAATACTTCTAATGATCTCTGCACTATAGACCATTCCGATCTTAACCGCATCAGGAAAAATATCGCTAAAAATACAATCGATCTGATTTTCTACAAAGGTGCTTTCAACCGCCGCAATGCCATATACCCCGGTGGTGTTTTGCGCCGTTAAGACGGTGATCACGGTCATGCCGTAGCTGCCATGGGCGATCATGGTTTTGATATCGGCCTGGATGCCTGCGCCACCGCTGGAATCTGACCCGGCTATCGATAAGACTTTTTTCATCGTAGCAACTCCTTAAAACTCATAATGGTACAATCCGAGCTGTTTTTGATCTCATCCCAGTCATTTTTCGAGGATTCATCATAAACCCCGACAAGATAACAACCAGACGCTCTGGCGGCCTGGATGCAGTATAAGGCATCTTCGAAAATCGCGATTTGCTGTTTTGGCAACGCCAGTTGTTTCGCCGCCTGGTGATAAATCTCCGGCTGACTTTTGGGCAAACCAACCATCCCGGAAGTAAGGATAAATTCAAAATGACTAAGCAAACCATATCGACTCAACACCAATTCGGTCAGGGACTTGTGGGTAGCGGTTAGGATTGCCATTTTTATACCCTGGTTTAAATACTGATCCAAAGTTTCCTTAACAAAGGGTTTTAAACGGATATGTTTTTCGTAATTCTCCCGGATCATGCCATTGATTTCATCCCCCACCTGTTCTTCGGTCATTTTCACCCCGTAAACCGCGATAAAATAGCGGGCCGATTCGGCAAAGCTCATGGTTTTTATGACCTTATTTAAATCTTCGCGAGGATCAATCCCATGCTTTTTTAAAAAACTGCTGCCGATATTTTCCCAAGCCGACATCGAATCAATTAGCGTCCCATCCAGATCAAAGATTATCCCCGAAAAATTCATCTGTGCATTTTTCATGGTTTTGTCATGGTTTCAGATAAGCTTCGCAGCGCTTTTGTTGCACTGACGATATCTTTTTTAGAAAAGATTGCCGAGACCAGGGCGACCCCGTCCACTCCGGTTCCTGTTAAGCTAAGAATATTGGTTTCGTTCAGACCACCAATGGCAACCACCGGAATGGTCACCGCCTTGCAGATTGCGGCGATGGTTTCAAAAGCCACCACTTCGGCATCGGTTTTTGTGGCTGTGGAATAGATCGCTCCCACCCCGATATAATCGGCACCGTCGGCTTCAGCTTTTCGTGCCAGTTCCACCGTATCTGCCGAAACTCCGATGATTTTATCGCCAAGCTGCTCTCTTAGCGCCCCGGCATCGCTATCATCCTGACCCACATGAACCCCGTCAGCATCCACTGCCAGAGCAACATCGACGGCATCATTAATGACAAAAGGAATGTTGTAGGCATCGGTTAATTTTTTTATCGCCCGGGCCTCTTTTACAAACGCATCAAAATCCAGCTCTTTTTCCCGTAGCTGGATAAAGGTAGCGCCACCTTTTAAGGTTTCTTCAACCTGATCGGCCAGGGTTTTGTCACCCAGCCAACTGCGGTCAGTCACCGCATAAAGTAGCATTGACTGCTTATCGAGTTTCAAGCTTCATCCCTCCTTTTAATGTTTCGATATTCATCAAACTCATCGCATCGATGAGGGAGGTTCGAAAGGATGCCGTTCCGGCCTCCTGGGCCTGAACCTTTTCAAAGGCCAGCTCCCCACACAAACCCATACAACTAACAGCAGCAGCGGTAGCCAGTAGCAACTGCTCGGGATTGGCCCCGCAATAACTGCCAATAACCGTTGTAAGCATACAGCCTGTGCCGGTAATCCGGGACATCATCGGGTGTCCATTCCGGATTACCAGGGCCTTCTGATGATCCGCGACAATGTCGATGGCGCCAGTAATGGCAATGATGGCACCCGTTTTCTCGCTCAGGGCTTTGGCAAAAGCGATCATCTGATCCAAATTGTCTTTATTCACCGCATCGCTGATATCAGCATCGACCCCTTTGGTCGTGCCACTGCCCTGGTCGATGGTCTTAATTTCTGAAACATTACCCCGGATGACGCTAAACTGTACCTCATTTAACAGCTTAAAAACCGTGTTCGTCCGTAGCGAAGAGGCACCAGCACCGACCGGATCCAGAATCACCGGCCGACCGAGACGATTGGCTTTTTTACCGGCCATAATCATGGCCGCGACGGTTCGCTCATTAAGGGTTCCGATATTGATGACCAGGGCATTACAAATGGAGATAATTTCTTCCACCTCATTAATATCATCAGCCATAATCGGTGCCCCGCCACAAGCCAGTACACTATTGGCACAGTCGTTGACCGTTACATAATTGGTGATACAATGAACCAACGGCGGACAATTGCTAACATTTTCTAAGATTTTTTTAAACATCTCTTCCTTCTTTCTACTACAATATATTTTACGGTTTTATCGTTTAGATGGTTAAACCATCGCTTGATTGGTATCTGAAACGCACACAAAAAAAACTGTACACGAATGCACAGTCGATTTCGATGGTCTCCCTACGCCGGCATTATCCGTATCAGGTGCATGGGTCGAAGTAGCGATTTACTTCCTCTCAGCCTAAATGCATAAGCTCCCCAATTTCTAAATTAGCTACAGATTATCATATCGCCTGATTCTTGTCAACTGTGATTCGCCTCCGCCCTAACCTGCTAAAATCTTAATTTAACTTAAACTTAACCTCTTTCAAAGTTTGGCTAAAGGTTCACCGCCTAAGATATACCCAAGAGATAAATATCTCCTCTTTTTCTTTTCATTCCTAATATAAAAAAACAGTACGGTCATCCGGACCTACTGTTTTTTTATTTAGCGTTTTTTATTTTTAACCGTTTAAGTTCCTTTTTAAGCAAATAATTATTCATTTGTGATTAAATCACAGATATGAACACACCTTTTTGATAGAATGATAAAATCTTGATGATTTACTTGTTCAAGATGTAATTATATCTGGAGGAAATAAAATGATAACAACACCTGATCAATCAAGTAATACGTTCAAATCAGCACCACCTAAAGCTGATTTAATTGTTAAGATGGAACGCTGTCCCCAAAACCACCCCTGCCCATCGGTTCGTGTCTGTCCTGTTGATGCCCTATCTCAAGAAGGCTTTGCTGCCCCAAAAGTCGATATGGAAAAATGCATTCGTTGCGGTAAGTGTGTTGACTATTGTCCGATGAATGCCCTGGTACTAAAATAAGTGTCATTGTGAAAAGGAGGCTGTATGGACTATTTTATCACATTCCTTGAAGGGATCGTCACCTTTATATCCCCTTGTCTTTTGCCCATGCTGCCGATTTATGTGTCCTATTTTGCCGGCCAAAGCCAGTCCGATAATAAACGTACCGCAATTTTTAATGCTTTAGGCTTTGTCCTCGGCTTTACGGTAGTTTTTGTTTTGCTTGGTGCCTTTGCCGGTCGTATTGGCAGTGTGCTAATTGAGCATCAAACTGTTGTCAATGTGGGGGGCGGTATCATCATCATCCTTTTTGGATTGAATTTTATGGAGGTGCTGAATATCCCTTTTCTGAACACCACCCGTCAGATGAACATGAATCATTCGCGGACAAGTTTCTTTTCAGCGCTGCTTTTTGGCATCGTCTTTTCGATCGGTTGGACACCCTGCGTGGGTGCCTTTTTAGGCTCAGCCCTAATGATGGCGGCCTCCAGTGGTGATACCTTAAAGGGAATTCTGATGCTTTTATCCTTTTCCCTCGGCCTTGGTATTCCCTTTATGGTTTCTGCCATTTTAATTGAGCAGTTGAAATCGACCTTTGATTTTGTTAAACGCCATTATCGGATCATCAATCGTCTTTCCGGCGGACTGCTGGTTCTCATCGGTCTACTGATGGCTACTGGTTTACTGGGCTATTTTCTGTCGCTTTTAACTTTTTAAGGAGTACATTATGACTAAACAAACAAAAACAATAATCGGTATTGTCGTCTTTGCCGCTTTTTTAATCATCGTTTATTGGGGGTACACGATCTTGTCAAAAACCTTCAATCCGCAAGATCCGGCATCAAATAACACCGGTTCCTCTCAGGCCGATGAGCTCCAGGCAGCCCCTGATTTCACGGTGTTTGATCAGGATGGCAACCCGGTTAAACTGTCTGATTTTGCCGGAAAACCGGTGGTCCTCAATTTTTGGGCATCCTGGTGTCCACCCTGTAAAAGCGAGATGCCCCACTTTAATACGGTCTATCAAAATCAAAAAGATGCAGTGGTCTTTCTGATGATCAATCAGGTGGACGGGCAGCGGGAAACAAAAGAAAAGGGCCTTATGTACATCACCGATCAGGGCTTTGACTTCCCCATTTATTTTGATACCGAATTGGAAGCCAGCATTGCCTATGGCGTCTCAACGCTCCCCACCACCTTATTTATTAGCCCCGACGGTAAAATTGTCAGCGGCTATCGTGGCGCCATTGATGAAGCCACCTTACTTTCCGGCATTGAATCAATAAAAAATTAGGAGCATGCGATGTATATTAAAATGATAATCGGAACCCTTGTGGGCGGCGCTTTGGGACTCCTCTACTACAAACTGGTAGGCTGTCAAAGCGGCACTTGTCCCATTACTGCCAAGCCCCATCGAACTGCCATTTATGGAGCCATTCTTGGTTTTATGATCAGTTCCTCATTGTAGAAAAAAAAGAAAAACGATTGCTAATCAACCGTTTTTCTTTTTGCCTTAAATATAGTCCGAGAAATATACCTTTTCATTGGCGATAATGGTCTCCAGAAGAGAAACTGTTTTTTTGCTGGCTTCAATCCGTTCAATCTGCTGAAGATAGGTGGGTCGTTTATAACCAAGTAACATACACGTTAAAATGCCGATTTCTAATTTGATCCGATTCTCTGACGGTAAATCAACCAGAACCGGGTCATTTCCCTTTGTAAACGAGATGGTAAAGCTGCGATTGTTCCACTCCAGCACCGGATCAACAATATCAAAGGTAATGGCCTCATTCAGGTCCGTGTTGGCAAAATGGTATTGACTGATAAACCCCTCAAAATCAACGATTCGAGCCATAATATAGGGACGAATCGTTTCTTTCATGTCACTATCTCCAAATAGAAACGATATCGTGTGATTGTTATAATTACTGCCAATCACCTCGTTAATCATCGATTCGTGGGCGGCAATATAGCCCCATAGCCCTTTTCTGGCTTCCTGATTGAGATAAACCATCTCTTTGACGCGAAACACATCATTTTCAATCAGATAAACCAGATAACCCAGCGGCCGATCATCGACGCCGTAATAAATGGCCACCGTAACATCTTCGACATCCCAGCGCCAGTATTCCTCCCAGACCAGTTCATTACGAATCAGACAGCCATGGGTTTTTCTGGCAAAGGCGTCGTGAAGGGCAATAAGATCCGGACTGTTCTCCTTCACCCGTTTCACCCGTCCCGGTACATCAATATCGCGGGGTAACTGATGATCGCGGATATGAAAGGTCATCTTATCGGATACGACCTCCCAACCCTTGTGACGATAGAGCGGATGCGAATAAGGGAATAAAAAAGAAATGCACTGATTGCGTTCATACATGGTTTCCAGGCTCTTTTTCATGAGCCCGGACATCAGTCCCAGCCCCATATATTCCGGATAGGTCGCGACTCCGGTAATATACCCCATCTCATAAATACTGCCACTAATATTGACTTGAAGTGGATAAACGGCGATCTGTGCCGCCAACCGTCCATCCTCAAACCAGCCGATCACCTCCGCTTTTTCCAGAATCGGAAATTTTGACCGCTTAATTTCATCGTGCTTCCAACCCACTTTTAACAATTGTTCATCCGTCACCTGAAAAGCATACCTCAGAATATTATTAAACTGAGTAAAGTCTTTGGCTTCCAGCCGTTTTAGTTCCAGATTTTTTCTTATCTCTTTGTTCATAAAAATCTCCTTATATCGATGCTTTATCATACCACTTTATACCCTATTTTTTAAAGTAGAATAAAAATAACTGTGCTATACTAGAATTTAAATTGTGAGACGAGGTATTAAAATGCTAAAAGAATCCGATATTACATTTCTTAAGACGATCCTGACCTTTTGGGATCATTTAAATCCAAATCAGAAAACCATGTTTTTGGAAAATGCCATGCCGGTAAGCTATAAACGGGGTGATAATATTCATCGTGGCGAAAATGACTGCGTCGGAATACTGCTGATCAAAAGCGGCGAATTACGTACCTATATTCTATCAGAAGATGGCCGGGATATCACCCTTTATCGACTGGGCACTGATGAGGTCTGCATCTTATCAGCTTCTTGTATCCTGGATAATATTACCTTTGATGTTCATATTGATGTCGAAGCAGATTGTGACGTGCTCTTGCTAAAGTCCTCTGTCTTTTCTCAGATCTGCAACGAAAATATCTACGCCGAAAATTTTTCATATAAATCCATGATCGATCGTTTTTCGGATGTGATGTGGGCGATGCAACAAATTCTTTTTATGAGTTTTGATAAACGTCTGACCATCTTCCTACTCGATGAGGTGACCCGAACCGGTTCGAACACGGTTAATATGACCCATGAGCAAATTGCCAAGTATGTGGGTTCCGCCCGGGAAGTGGTTTCCCGAATGCTTAAATACTTTGAGAACGAAGGCTATGTAAACCTGTCCCGGGGTAAAATTGAAGTGATTGATAAGGTTCAATTGAAGCGAATTATTTAACCGACTGCCCTGTTTGCCGCGAAGTGACAATGATCTCATTAGCAGCCGGCCCGACCAGAGCATGGTTTAATTTATCCTTTGGGGTATTTCGCGCTAATCAAAGCTGTGCTAAATAACAACAGCGAAAAAATACTCAGCATCACGACCCCACAATAGAGACTAACTGGCGCCCAAAGCCTCATTAACAGCCAATCACTCTTAAAAATAACCGGTAGGATAATAATAATTGCAGCAGAGATTATTAACCACAGCCCCGCCATGATAATCCATAAAGACCTTTTGCGATTGATCAGGGTTTTTCTCCGGTAGTTATTTTTTATCTGAGTGTTGATTATTAAAAGCTTTGCCATTAACACCCCCGTCAGTAGTATACTAACAAATGTAACCGTCGAAAAAATAACATCGATTAAATACCAGATATCATGCTGATACGGAGTGGTTTCTTTATCTTCAAGCATCAGCAGGATATTATCAGCCAAATCGTTTGTGTTGGCTGACGCGTTTAGATTTGTCAGTACACATACCCCGATCCCATCACTCGGTTTCATCGTGATTTTCGCCGAATAATTCGGCGTCCCACCCGAGTGATAGATGACTTCGTTAAACGCATCAATAAACCAGCCCCCGGCATAGAAAGTATTTTCATCGACAATGCTGGCGGGATTGGCCATGTGGGACTTTTTTATGATTCTGGTAAACTGCGGTGATATTTCAATGATCCCCATTTGTATTTGAAGCCACCGCCCCATATCAATACTGTTTGATATCAAATATCCGCCCGGAACAAGGCCTTTTATTGCCGGGGTCTCAAATAGAGTGGCATTTCCAAAATATAGCTTGGTTCCAGGAACCAATGCATTATTCTCTTTGATCTGGTTCGAATAACAGTCAGTCTGCGTTAACCCCATCGGCTGTAAAATCTGTTCCTTCATAAAACGCTGATAATCCTGTTTGGATACAACTTCAATAATCAGGCCCAGTAAGTTATAGTTTGTATTGGCATAAGAAAACTGCTGTCCCGGTGCTAGTGCCAATTCACGATTACTCAAATTACGAATATTTTCCGCTAAGGTCATCTCCACTGTTGGGCTGGGATATTTTCTTTCATCATTGGTATAGCCACTGGTCTGATACAGACAGTCCGCAATGGTCAAGTCTTCCGGTGCGATTGTTTCACCCTGATAGGTAGCCGTAAACCATGGAATGTAGTGGCTAACCGGATCACTTAGCGATAGTTTCCCCTGATCTTCCAATAGCAGAATTGCCAAAGCGGTAAAGGCTTTTGTAGTTGATCCCAATAAAAATAAGGACTGCTCATTTGTTTTTATACTGCCGCTGTAATCCATAAACCCTTCCGACAAGTAATCTATTTCGGTCCCGCGAATCACGGTAATGGCAGCACTGGGAATCCTCGATTTTTCCAGCACCGCTGTTACCAGTTTGTTTATATCTTCTTGCTGCTGCACTTTGTTACCGTTTTGGGCCATAACACTGCCGGGCATTAAAAAAAATATCAGGCATAAAGCAACCCAAAAATTTAAGCAACCGTATTTATTTCGCTTCATCTTCTTCATTCCTGTCTGTTTTAACGTTTAGACGTTTTTTTCTAAACTGAATTTGTTGATTGATGTAGGCCACATCCTGTCTCATTTTAATAATATCCAATACATTTCCAATGAGATAAGCAGGAATGACCATTGCCGGGATAATCCATATATATTCCAGTGTGTACCATTTAAACACCCATCCAAAGGCAAATACAACGGTTAGCAGCATCACCAGTTCCAAGCCGATTTCTACATAGCGATGTCCATTGAGGTATTTGTTTATCAGTAACAGGCCTAAACGCGCGACCACCGTGACCAGTAAGAATTCCAGAATAACAATGAAATCATCCCATTTGTTAGATACCAGCGCCGGAACAAAAAACGCCATAATGATAATCAGTGAAAAAATTAAAAGACACTGTTTGATAAAATTCTTCAACTTTCTTCCTCCCGACTAAATGCTTTTTTAATATAAGGAATATATGTCCTGGAAGCATTTAATTTTTCGCCATTTTGCAAGGTTACCTGAATTCTACTGTTCGCCAGCATTTTCATGCTTTCAAGCACGTTGATGTTTACAATAACTGATCTGCTAATCTGTACAAAATCGTGATATTTCAATTCCTCCAGCAATTGATAAAGCTTTTTTTCAGTTCGAAAAACCTGGTTGGTCGAATAGATAAAGGTTTTTCGATCAACACTTTCAATATAACAAACTTCGTCAACAGCAATTTTATAGCGCCGACCATTCTCATCTCCACAGATACTGTAATTGGCATTTTCCAGTCGCTTCACCAGATGATTAACCACACTATTCATCTCACTATATTTTATTTCAACCTCTATTTCGTCTCGTTCTTTCTGTTGGGTCAATTTTATTTTCACTTAACCTCCTCCTTTCTCATTTATCATAGCTTATTTTATCAACAAATCAAGTAACGATGATCTAAGTTACGATTTTTTGCTATCAAATGGCAGACAAGCCACGCTCAATCTTTATAATTCTGTCCAATAGCATTGCCGTTCCGATCTTGCTGCAATAAAAAAAGAGCAATCACTTTTTTGTGACTGCTCTTTTTTTATTGCTATTCAGCTACTAAATCTAGAATATCTGCTTTAGATTTTGCTCCCACGGATTTTTTCACCACCACACCGCCTTTGATAACTGCCAAGGTGGGGATGCTCATGACCTTAAATTCAGCGGCCAGTTCCTGTTGTTCATCGACATTTATTTTTCCGACCTTTAAAGTGAACACCTCATCAGCAATTTCATCAATAATGGGAGTCACCATTTTACAGGGACCACACCAGGGTGCCCAAAAGTCGAGTAATACCGGTTTATCTGAATTAATTACCTCTTGCTGAAAATTGTCTTTTGTAATTGTTACTGCACTCATATCTTTATCTCCTTAATCGTTAATGTATTTACCTTTATTATAACCATTTTCAACTACTTATCCGTAACTTAATCACAAACTCACGCGTATTCTTTAACTATTTTAGCTCTGCACGGGCCTGATTAATGTCCCCGATGTTTCTTCTTTTTCTTTTCCTGCCGTAGTTCAAATTGTTGTTTTCGTTCTGCTTCTGTTTTCTGCCGATTAAACGCTTTCCGGGCCATCTTTTTGTTTTCCTGTTCTTCTTTTAAAGCCTGCTGAGCCTTGGTACCAATGCTTTTTGTTGCCATTTGCCGATTAATATTCCGCCTCATCCGTTTGGGATTGATCCGTTTTTCCAGCGTTTTTTCATCCGTAATCGGCTGGCTAAATTGAAGCTGGTCGTAATTTTTAAGCAGAAAATCATAGATTTCCCCATCTTTGGGTTCTGAGCCGAAGGTTACCTTGGCAACTTTTAGCCTATCACCATCTGTGCTTTCAAAGACGCCAACCCAAAAGGGGGCGTCAAAAAAAACCGTCAATTTAACTGTTACTTTGTCCATATCGAGTTCCTCCTAGAATGTGTGACAAAGAACGGACAACCTTAGGAGGCAGGTTACTGACGGTATCAACCGCGTCTGGACTACCAACCAGAACTGTGTTTTTATCTTATGATGTTATTATAACACGATGGCCGGAATGGGGCTGTCGGGAAATGGCCTCAGCTAAAAAGGGAGTTTGATGGACAACATCAGACTCCCTTTTGATTTTTTGGCAAAGAAAAAAGACGGTTAAAAAAACCATCTTCCCTCCGTTACATATACAGAATATAATGTAACTACACATGAATACTTATTATACAGAATTTTTCGAAAAAGGACAACAAAAAATAAATTTCAATCTGTATCAGATCGGTTTGCCATCCGACGATCCCGTCTTTACCCTGAAAAAAGTTATGGAGGACTTGAACTATGCCAGCCTGCTGGAAAAATATTCACATCAGGGAAGAAAAGGATACAATCCGATTATGCTGTTCGCAGTGCTGGTTTATGCCAACATGCGGGGTGTTAAGGCAATTGACCGGATCGTAGAATTATGTCGACGCGATATTGCCTTCATCTGGCTGACGGGTGGTCTTAAACCAGGACGGGATGTATTTTATGAGTTCATAAAATACCGTCTGACTGGTGAGATCCTTTCCGGGCTGCATTGTCAGTTCATGCGTCGACTGCAGAAAGAAGGATTGGTGTCCCTGAAAGCCCTTTTTATTGACGGCACAAAGATTGAAGCGAATGCCAACCGTTATACCTTTGTCTGGCGGGGAAGCATCAACTATCATCTGGCCAATCTTCTGGATCAGATCAAAACACTGTATGCGTCCTATAATGCATTGCTCAAATCCGGCGGATATGGCGACAAATATGGTTTTTGCAAAGAAGAGATGCTGGTGATCGAAGGCATTGAGCGGGTAAAAACTGTCATTGAAAAAAACCGTAACCGTAAACTTCACGGGGAAAAGAAAGTTCCGAACAAGGCCATCATCACCATTGAAAACTGCTCACCCCTTGAACTGCTGAAGCTACAGACAAATCTGACCACGATCGCAAAAGGTGAAGACATTTTGTTTACCGTTTTGAAGGGACAACGGAAATCCGAGCTTCAGAAACTTTACGAAGCCATTGAAAGCTGCGGCGAACGCCTGATGAAATACAAAAACCATTTTGAAATCATGGGCGCTGATCGCAACAGCTATTCAAAAACAGATTTCGAGGCAACCTTCATGCGAATGAAAGACGACCATATGCGAAACGGACAGCTCAAACCGGCTTATAATGTCCAGATCGCCGTGGAGAATTACTTTATTATCCACAGCTATATAAGCAATGATCGTACTGATTATGATACCATGATTCCGGTTCTTGACAGACACCGGAAGGCTTTCGGATGCTATCCGGAAGAAGTGACGGCAGACAGTGGCTACAGCAGCGAAAAAAATCTTGATTTTCTGAAAGAAAATCATATCAGCAGTTACATCAAGCTGCAGGCTCATGAAAAAATGAAAACAAAAGCCTGGAATAACGATATCGGGAAGCATTACAATATGTCCGTGATAATGCATGGTGGTCTCCGCTGTTACCGCTGTCACGATGGACGGCTCTTGTCCCATATCCGGACAGAAACCGGAATAACAAAAGGGTATGAACGAAAATTTGAGGTCTACGCCTGTGACGACTGCAGCGGATGCCATTTTAAAGCGGAGTGCTTCTATCGCTACGACCCGATAAAGGATACGGATAAAAATAAAGTGATGAAGGTTAATCAGAAATGGGAGGACCTCAAGGCCCAATCGGATGAAAATATTCGTTCTGAAAAAGGCATCATTAATCGACAGATCCGTTCCATTCAGACCGAAGGTCATTTTGGTGATATCAAGGAAAATAATAACTTCAGGCGCTTCAACTACCGCTCCCGTGAAAAAGTTGAAAAGGAATTTCAGCTGTACGTTTTTGGACGTAATCTTAATAAATATCATCGTTTTATCCATCGGGAGATTGAGAAATTCGTTGGTAAAAAGAAACAGAACGCCGCCTAGAAAAAAGTTTAACTCAAAAAGTCAGACTTTCTTTTTGTGCTGCCTCAAAATAAAAACAATTCTGCAAAAAACAATAACCCGCATGATTCCGGATAAGCCTATCCCATTTTATCATGCGGGTTTCGTTAAATTTTTTAATCAGGGGCTAAAATCGTCATTTCCCGACAGCCCCATTCCGGCCATTTTTGACAATCATTTACTTTGGCAATTTTCCATAAGCACCATAATCTTTAACCATCTGGTCATAAACCTTGGCACCTAATAATTCCATTGACACTTCATCCATAATATCACCAGGCTCGACATCCTTGAACTGATCTGGATAGAGCACCTTTCCAATTGAATAAGCATCAGCAATGGCGACTTCAACATTTGTTCCATATAAAATATAAGGTAGAATCATCTCAACATCATTGTTTTTAAAAGCGCTGAGACTTTGATAATATTCCGGATTTGTCGACATATCCGCTTTCACTTTTTCAATCCCGTCAAAATCGATGAATATCTTGTTGGGATTCCATTGCAGCAATTGTTCTTTATCAATCATCATACTACCGGTTTTTCCCGTCTGATCCACAACGTTTATTGCACCAACAGCCACAAAAGGCGGATACAAAGCTCGGGTACTTTCAATTCCCTGGGCGCCTTTAGATCCCAATGCCCCAACATAGGAGGTTACCTTTGCACCATCATCGATCCCTTCTGTTCGCTTTTTTAAATCAGCTTCATAACCTTTTACAAAATCAACCACTTCCGTTGCTCTTTCGTCGGTCCCCATAACCTGGCCAATAACTGCCAACGACTGATAAAGAGTATCATCAAACAATCCCGAAGAACCACTGCTCAAAGCAATTACCGGAATACCCGTTTTGTTTTGAAGTTCATCTGCTGCCGCAGTATCGGTGGCCAGGGTTGTAAAGATAACATCCGGCTCAACCTTAAGAATCTGTTCCGGATCGAGAGTACTATTCGGACCACCAGCCCCAATTGTGGTCAGGCTGGTAAAACTGGGGTTGGCAATAACATAAGGTTTGCCCACTGACGACTTTTGATCAATGCCTTCAATTCCGACAATTTTTTTTACATCACCAACATAGGTATATAAACGTAAGGCCCCAACTCCGGTTGCCACAATTTTTTCCGCTGGTCCTGCTAATTCGACAGTCCGACCCAAGGTATCGGTAACCGTGATCATTTCATCTGCCGTTGTCCCCCCTTCGGTAGAACAGCCCGCCATCATTAAAATCAACACCGCCGACAACACCAGAGCTAATATTCGTTTTCTTTTCATCGCTTCTCCTCGCTTCTTTTATATTGGAACCACAACCGAACGATTGTTGACTTGCTCAACCGTTACGTCTACCCCATATACTTCTTTTATATTTGCTTCGGTAATAACCTCCTTCCCACCGGCAGCATGGATAACACCGTCTTTTAGTAAAATATACTGATCGGCAAAGCGTAATGCCAGATTCAGATCATGAATAGTTACCACCGCCGTGATATTTTTAAGGTAGGCAATTTCTTTGATCAATTGAAGCACCTCCAATTGATTTTTTAGATCCAAGCTGCTCGTTGGCTCATCCAGCATTAGCACATCAGTTTCCTGGGCTAATGCCCGACCAATTAACACCTTCTGATATTCGCCGCCGCTTAACTCATCGACATTTTTTAATGCAAATTTTTCCAAATTTAACATCTTGATGGTCTCATTGACAATATTTAAATCATTCTTCCCCACATCCCATTTGATATAAGGTTTTCTACCAATCAGAATCGAATCAAAAACTGTCGTGGTTGTACTTTGATTACTCTGAGAAACATAAGCCACTCTCTGGGCCAGCTCACTCTGCTTAAACGCTTTAATATTTTCCTGATCAATTAAGACACTCCCGCCCTGGGGCTTCAAGATTTTGTTAATACACTTAAGCAAAGTCGATTTCCCGGCGCCATTTGTTCCCAGTATCGCCAAACATTCCCCGCGCTTCATGGAAAAAGAGATCCCTTTTAAGACGTTTTGGCAAGGATAATCAAAAGCCAATCCTTCAACTTGTAAATTCAACGACGTTTACCTCCTTTAAGTAAGAGATACAAAAACAGGGGTGCCCCTAAAAATGATGTCACTGCTCCCACTGGCAATATAATGGGGGAAATAATCGTTCGGGCAAAGGTATCCGAGACCAGCAACAAAAGCGCCCCCATTAAGGCAGAAATGGGAATCAGAAAGCGATGATCCCCGCCGATTATCCGCCTGACCATCTGTGGTGCCACCAAACCGATAAACCCAATCACACCAAGAAATGATACCGTCACTGCGGTAATCATCGATGATACCAGCATCCCGCCAAATCGGGTTTGCTCGACATTGACCCCCAAACTCTTAGCGGCATCGGCACCATTGTCCAGTGCATTATAATCCCAACGCTTCATCATAAAGTAGATCATCGCAAGACCCACCACCGCAGCCAAAATATAAACCTCTGTCCAGCCAGCCCGACCCAGGTCCCCAAAGGTCCAGAAGATAGCGGCAGCAATCTGCACTGATTCAGCAAAATACTGAATCAAGGTGGTGCCTGCTCCAAAAAGAGAGCTCAGTGCCACCCCTGCCAGAACAATAGACTCCGGCGAAAAACTGCGCATTCGGGACAGCAGCAAAATTATCATGGTCGCTCCCATGGAAAAAGCAAAGGCAAAAATCGTTACCAGATAAGGATTGTTGACAATAATCGGCTGCGCTGCCGAGCTTTGCACCGTCCCAG
The DNA here is from genome assembly GCF_003260995.1 of Acetobacterium sp. KB-1. Lineage (NCBI taxonomy): Bacteria > Bacillati > Bacillota > Clostridia > Eubacteriales > Eubacteriaceae > Acetobacterium > Acetobacterium sp. KB-1. Next base: position 2,960,628 of record NZ_CP030040.1, on the reverse strand, counting down.
CCCCCAATACAATAATAGCGATATTGGCACCAAAGGCAGCTGCACTGGAAATCCCCAAGGTAGAAGGCGATGCTAACGGATTTCTTAAATTATTTTGCATCACACATCCGGCCACTGCCAAACCTGCACCGGCAATAACCGCGGCCAAAACTCGGGGCAGACGAATCCGCCATACTACTACACTAGAGATTTCGGTACCAATGCTCATCAGGGTTTTGACAATGTCGGTGGGATCCAATTCCATGGCCCCACTATTCATGGCAAAAATGGCTACCACCAGCAACAAAGCGCAAAGAATGAGAATCAACACGGTTTTTTTGCCCGTGAATTTCTGGTATAATTCCAGGCTGTCGCCCTCCACCTCAATCACGGCACTTGGTTTTTTTAGCATCTTTATCTCCCGTCTATTTGAGCAGACAGAACAGACCACAGCAATTGACCGTTTTTGGAATAGTTTATATCTTCAATCTGTCCGTCTTTGCTTTTATTCTTAAGATAATCCCGAATCGTCTGTTTTGTCTCTTCATCGGTAGCCCTTAACATATGGGCATAATAATTGGTTGCTTTTTCCAGCTCCCAAATCTTTGTCTGTTGATTCTCACTATGTCGAAACTCCGGAAAAAAGCCCATATCCCATAATATATTAAAGGCGTAATATAAGGTATTCCGGTAGTCAGCGGTGCGGTTTTCTTTATTCAGTGCCACTCGTAGTTCATTTCCAATTTTATCTTCTTTGATCAGGTGTCCGCTCATAAAACAATAGCCTTTGGAGGCCTGATTCATTTTTTTTAATTCCTCGGGGCCGCTAATAGCTGGGCTCATAGAAGCAAAAACGAGATCAAAATAGCCTTCCCATCCTTCTGCGGCCAGATCCGCCTTTTCCCAGGGCATAACCTTAAACGTAAAAAAATCAGCCTTTACACTGGCAGCATTTTCCTTTGTAAAATCAATCATATTAGGGGAAATATCAATCCCCACTACTTCACAGCCCATTTTTAAGAATTCTTTGGAATAGCGCCCAGCACCACATCCGATATCCAGTACTCTCGCTCCCGGGAAAATAGCATCCTTGCTTTTTAAAAGCGACAGCACCGGATCATCAGCCATTTCCCTCTTTCCCATCTCATTAAACTCCGAAGCCCGATCATCCCAAAACTGCTGGGTTTCATTTAGATCCGTCTTTTTCTTGTTGTCAACCCATTTTTCCTCAAAAGTCATCGCTTCTCCTCTTTTCTTTTTTCATTATTTTAAACGCTTTTAATTTCTTTAATCGCTTACCCTGGGCAAACAAAAAAAGAGCTTCTTTTATTAATAAAAGAAACCCTTCCCATCTCAAGGTATTCTAAATCATGCGGCCAATCATCCCCTGGCATATTTTTTAAATCAAGGCAGGTCTCCTGACTAACAGTTCATCCTATTCTCACCTTCCCAGGCTTTAGCCCAGTGGTTTTTTAAGAATTCGTCCCTGTTCACAGTGGTGGGTCCGTGCTTTCTAAGCTTCCCTATTCTCCGATCTTCATGATCGGCACCTTGAATGATAAGTTATTAAATTAAACTCATTTGATAAAATCAACGCCCAAAATTTTTTAGGCTAACGTTTTCAATAAGTTGTCTGTGTTTTTATGTTACAAACCACTAACACGTTTTTGACATAATACCATTATAATTTTTTTATGTCAACCACAAAACTCTATATTCTGATCTGTTTATAAGAATTTTATCTGTGAAAAATCAATACAGCCATCGTCACTGACCATTTTTGAATCGGCGTGGACATACTCAATTTTTCCGACAAACATTTCGTGAGAACCGGTGACAATTGAGTCTACAATGCTACATTCAATATTAACTGGGCAATCGGCAAGAATCGGAGCATTGACAAATTTAGCTTCTTCTAAATTGACCTTCATCACCGCCAGCTTATCTTCATCGCGTTTGCTGTGGCTACCCAAATATTTAAAGGTTTCTTCATAGGCTTGATCAACCAGATTCACCACAAAACAGCCGGACTCTTTAATCAGATGATACGAATACCGTGAGGGTACAATCCCGACCATGACCATCGGCGGATCATAACTGCAGTTTCCGCAATAGCCCACCGCCAGGGCATTGTTTTCGCCATTTAATCCCCGACAAGATACCAACACCTTAGCCACTGGATTTAAACACGACTTCATATTTCCTTTTACTTTGTTCATCATTTTCTCCTTGTTCTTTTTTATTTTTAAATAATAACCCGGCTACCGGTTGCCAGATAATTAACCTGTTCTCCCAGCATCATTTTTAGGATTTGATAAGGCTCTTTCCCAGTACAATGGCAGGTGTAATAAATTATCGCAGTTTTTTTGAGTTCGTTACCAATTTCCTCAATCAATTCTTTTGCCTCCGGTTTTTTTCGGGTGCGATTATAAAGATGAAATCCCCCAATGACAACAGTCGGCTGCATATCATAGTTTGATGCCATATGATCAAGAATATTAACGACTCCCTTATGAGCACAACCTGCCACCAGCACGACCTGATTTCTTTCCCGGATGATCAGGTTCTGTTCATGACAAAAATCATCTGCCATCCGTAGCCCATCTTTTTCCATCAGCAGGTCAGCGTTGGCCGTAGAGCAACAGCGTTCTCCCTGAACATTTGAAAAAATGCACAAAGCATCATCGATGACGAAATCCGCTGCCAAAAAGATAAAGCGCGGATTAGAAAACAGTTCCTGATCCAGACCGATATAGGCCTCCCCGTCTGCTCTTTTAGAATAATGATTTTCAAAGGCTTGACCATTGATATAGATTGCGGCCTTATCATTGATCTTAAGAAATGTTTCTAAACCACCACCATGATCATAATGACCATGACTAATGACCAGGGTATCCACTTCGCAAAGGTCAACCCCCAGTTTTTTGGCATTTTCTGCAAACAGACCGCTGGCACCCACATCAAATAGCAATTTATGGGTTTCGGTTTCAATGTATAAACTCAATCCATGTTCATTTTTGAATTCTTCAGACACCGATGTGTTTTCAGCTAATGTTACAATTTTCATGCCTTCACCGGTTTCCATTCTTGCTCAATTGGAAACATCCCTTCCGTATTAATTTCCTTCGATTTCTTTACGTTGCTGATCAGTTGCTTGACCTGGTTCATCAAGATTCTCAGGTTCATGCGTCGATTTGCTTTTCGAACTTCTGCGACAACCGCAGCCACAACCTTTTCCACGGCGTTTGGCGTTAATTCCCGAGCAACGTCCCAATCCTTTTCCACTTTTTGATCCCTGACCATCCGGTCCGGTCCGATCTCTACCTGGCATTTTAAGGACTCCTTTATATCTTATTGGTATATGTTACTTATAATATTTATTATAAATCTTATAAGTAACATATGTCAATAATTATTTTGAATCATTTTAATGTTGATCGGTTAATCAAATAAACACAGCATCTGAAATAAAAATTCCCGGCGCTGTGTTTATTCTAGTTTATTTCATTTTTTCGGTCCACATTTTTACGTTTCCCAATGATCAGTAACCCCTGTGGCACTAAAGCTTCACTAAAATTTTCCCCCGACGGGAGACTGCATTTGTCTTAAAAACCCCCGCTTCAGCCCGTTCACTAACAAAAGCCGCTACCTTTTCTATCAATCCGGTGGTATCCTTACCCAAAAAGCTCAATCGCGACATCAGCTCTTCCACAGCATCCTCAACCGAGGATTCTTCCGGATGCACATCCTGTTGCACTTCAAAAGCCAGACTGTACCCCTGGGCATAAAGCCAGTTCAGATTATAAATAATATCGCTGCGCCATATTGGTATTTCTTCGCCATAAAGTTCTTTCCAGAGTTCACTGAAGGCTTCGCTGTCCCGTCGTCCCGCCCAACCGCTATAATAAACATACTTTTTTGCACAGCTCATCGCTTTTTTAAACAGCTCGGCATTATGAACCCCAGGGCACATGGAAATAAATACCATGTCAAAATTCTCCTGCCAGCCCATCTTTTTTACATCCACTTCTTCCCAGGGCATTTGAACAACTTCCAACCCTGTGATTGCTTCTGTTTCAATGCGTTCTCGGATGGTTGACGACATCCCCAGGGTTGGTTCCAGCGCGGTTACCCGAGCCTTCTTTTCTGCAAACGCACAGGAAAAAGCCCCCGGCCCGGCACCAATATCCAGAATCGTCATGCCTTCAAGGGATAGCCCCTGATTTTCAAACCAGTTGATCACATCGCCGGTTCTTTTTTTACCCCGCCCGCCTTTCACATTGTTTTTAAACTTTTCAGCCCGTTTTTCCCACAGCTCAACACTATGAGCAAGCCCATCACTGCCCGGTTTTTTGCCATACAGCTTAGCCTTGTCCCAAACCGCTTCCCAATAAGTTGCTTCTCTTAGTTTTAAAATTTCTTCCATTATTTCTGCCTTTCTATTCTTATCATTTTGTTCATATTAAAAACTTTTATATCAGGTCGCTGAATGATTCTTTGAGCAGTTGTTTAGTATAAACATGCTCCGGATTCCGAAAAACATCACCGGATACTCCATGTTCCACAATTTGGCCCTGATACATCACATAGACCTTATCAGCCACCTTTCTGGCCAGATGAAGATCATGGGTGATATAGAGCATCGCAAAACCATGACGATTCTGCAGACCTTTAAGTTCCCGCAGTAAACTGGCCTGGGTGGATGGATCCAGCATTGAAGTCACCTCATCGGCAATCAGCAGCTTTGGTTTTGTTATTAAGGCTCTGGCAATGGCCAAACGCTGCCGTTGTCCGCCACTCAGTGCCTGACAGTTCCGCTCTAAAAATTCATCTGAAACGGGCAATTGAACGGCCTCAAGTGCTTTTTTTACCGCCTCGTCCCGTTCTTCCCTTAATCCCCATTTCATAATATCCAGCGGTTCTTTAACTACATCCAGGACCTTCAGCCGATAACTGGTAGCTGAGAAGGGGTCCTGAAAAACAATTTGCATCCCACCCATCATCGCTGTTGCCCAATGGCCTTCCAGCTTCTTCTTCTGAAAATAAGCTTCGCCACTATCGGCCTTCCAGATCCCCGCCAGAACCTGTGCCAATGTGGATTTACCTGATCCGGATTCTCCCACCAATGCGACGATTTCGCCGCTTTTAATTTCCATATTCACATTGTCAACCGCCAGAACTTCGCTGTTTTTCAGCCGATGGGTTTTACGAATCTGACTGGCCGTGAGAAAGATCTCAATCCCGCCTTTGTGACAGGCCACCATATGCTCCAAAGCCACATACTCCAATTTCGGCTTATCCTTCTGACAGGACTCTTCATGCTGGCAACAGCGGGGGTAAAAAGCACAGCCCGTTGTTCCCACTCCCGATCCGGCTTCACCTTCAATTCCCCATAAATCTTTATATTTATAGAGATTGGGGGATGAATTCAAAAGCCCCCGGGTATAACAATGCAAGGGATTTTTAATCATCTCGCTGGTCAAGCCTTTTTCAATGATGCGGCCACAATACATCGCTAAAACACGAGTAGTCAGCTTTTTAATCACGCCCAGATCATGAGAAATAATGATCATCGTAAAACCCTGTTCCTTCTGCAATTTTTGCAATAATCTCAGTATTTCATTCTTGCTGACCACGTCCAGCGCCGTTGTTGGTTCATCAACGATTAACAGCTCCGGATCACACGATAAGGCCATGGCCAGCAACACCCGTTGACGCATCCCTCCGGATAACTGATGAGGATAGGCCTGTCGCCATTTCGGATCCAAACCTACTTTTTCAAGCAATTCTCTCACCCGCTGATCAATCTCTGTCCTGCTTTTCTGACAATGGGTTTTAATCGGTTCGCCGACCTGCTCCCCGATGGTTAGTACCGGATTTAATATCTCCAGTGAGTTCTGAAAAACCAGGGCCATCTCTTTCCAGCGATACTGTCGCAAATTATTTTCTGACATCCCATCTAGTTGCTCGCCTTTATAAATGACTTCACCGCAAACCTCAGCCTGACTCAGTAAACCCATTATCCCTAGTGCCATAGAGCTTTTTCCACAGCCCGATTCCCCGATAATTCCCAGCGTTTCATTTTTATTCAGTCGGATATTCAAGTCGTCAACGGCTCTTACCGATGGTTCCATTCCATGATACGTAACCGAAAAATTTTTCAGTTCCAATAAACATTGACCATCCTTACTCAAAAGAATTCCTCCTTACTCGATTTACACCTTTATTTTAATCCGCGGATCCAGAAGATTTTCCATTTCCCGGCTTAAAAAAGCCAGAGACATAACCACCATGGTCAGAATCAGCCAGGGATACACCAGCCACCATTTCCAGAAATTGGTATAATAAATCCCCTTAAAGCTGGTGGCATAGTGAATGATCAGTCCCCAGCTTTTTGAAGTGGGATCTCCCAACCCCAAAAAAGACAAACCAGCTTCTGAGATAATCGCTCTTCCGGTCAGCCGGATAATGTTGACTGTCAGAATCGGGAAAACTGCTGGCAGAAAGTGGCGTTGAATCAGATACCAGGTTCCTGCCCCATAGGTTTCAGCGGCTTTGATATAGGTCTGTTCTTTTAACATCAGCACCTGGGATCGCACAATTCTGGCTGGCGTTACCCAGGCAAACAAGGCCAATACAATCACCACATTGAAAAGGCTCGGCCCCAGCAGCGCCGCCAATAAAACCATTAACGGGAAATCCGGAATTACAATCAGAATATCAATCATCCGCATGATGATCTTGTCCGGCACACCGCCCACATAACCTGAAAAAATCCCGATCAAGCCGCCCCCGATAGCCGCCAGCAAAGCTGTCCCGAAGCCGACAATCAGACTTACCCGGGCACCATAACAAATTTGTGCCCAAAGATCAATGCCCAGATCATCGGTTCCCATGATATGTCCATTCCTGGGTGGCATCAATGCATCTCCCGAGGTGAAATTATAGGGATAGGGCGACAAACAAGTGGCAAACACCGCCATAAAAATCACGAGAATCAGAATGAACAAACTAATTTTCCCCTGAATGGAAAAATCTTTAATGACTTTCCAGCCTTTGTTAAACGTTTCTAATATTTTTGGCATCATCACCCCTCCCGCAGCTTTCCGGCATCCTTAACCCGGGGATCTAACTGTTTATAGACCTGATCGGCGATAAAATTCGCCAATAAAACCAGCAGGGTTACGACCAGAAAAATCCCCTGTACTACCTGGTAATCCTGAACCCGGATGCATTCTCGCATTAACCGTCCCAAACCCGGATAGGCAAAGACGTTTTCTACCAGAATGGCGCCACCAACCAAACCACCTAAACTTAAAAATATTCGGGTAATCACTGGTAGTAACGCATTTCTGAGGGCATGATGAAATAGAACTCGTTTCTCGGTTAGCCCCTTTGCCCGGGCTGTTATCAGATAATCTTTTGATAAAACCGTAGTCATACTGTTTCTGACAAGCAGATACATCCCACCCAACTGTGAAATTGCTAATACCAGTATTGGCAGGAACGCGTGGCTAAGAATATCTGCCAGCTGTTCCCACCAGCTGCTGTATTCTTTAAAATGGCTCATCGCACCAGACAAAGGGAACAGCCGCAGCCAGGCTGAAAACACAATTAGTATCATCAGCCCAATCAGAAAAACGGGAATCTCCGAAATCAGAATCAACTGAAAATAAAGCGCTTTATCCAGCCAATGATCACGATACCAGGCTGAAATACTCCCCAGTAACACCCCGATTGCTGTGCTGATCACCATTGCCGAAATAACGATAAAAATGGTCCATCCCAATCTTCCCGTAATCAGCTCACTGACTGGCACCTTGTAATAGATACTAAATCCCAGATCACCGTGAAGCAATTGTCCGAGATAAGTAACGTATTGCTCACCCAGGCTCTTGTCCAGTCCATAATAGCTCTTATAATAATCCTGCTGCTCCTGAGTCATGATGATTTCCTCATTATCCGGGCTATCTGATGAGAGCAACAGAAATGGATCGCCTGGAAGAAACCGGGGTAAAAGAAAATTAAGGGTGATAATAATCCAGATTGTCAAAGCATATTCAAGGAGTTTCAGTCCTTTGTTTCGACCCATTCTACTGCCTCCTTTTTTTTAAAGAAATGACAGACAGCATTCCGATCTGCCGCCATTTCAATTATTTATTGTCCTGCTACTCTACTACAAAATTTGTCCGAGAATCGTTATGATAGGTATCCGGACTCCAGCCGTCATAAACCGCTGGACGATGGACCATGATGGTGTTCTTATAGTACAGGGTCAGCTTTGGTAGTTCCTGGGCTAACAGTACCTGAAGTTCACCACTGATTTTAAGCTGTTCAGCCGGATCCGTTGTTTTTTGAAGGTCAGTGTACAATTGATCCACCTGGGGATTATGATAACCAACTACTGCAGCCGTGGTCGAGGTGGCCTTGGCTGATTTTTTAACATTCGTCACTTCGCCCAAGTCTTCTCCACCGCCACTGCCGTTGATGACCATCTCAAAATCTCCCGCTGCAAAACGGGAATCGCGGGTTTTAGAATCCGTAGTCTGTACGGTAATGTCAATGCCGACCAACGACAAATCCTGTTTAATCAATTCAGCAATTCGGGTACTGCCTTCATCGGCCAGCAGGGTAAAACTCAGTTTTTCGCCACTGGCATTTTCCCGGATCTTGTCACCATCCGTATCTTTAAAGCCGATGCTGTCCAGCAGCTCTTCAGCTTTTTTAGGATCGTTGGCATATTGTTCAACCGCGCTGTTATAAAGTTTATTACTCGTTGGATGGAGAACCCCGGGATTCCCGGCTACTGCTGAACCTCGTTCGATTTTTTCAACCAACTGATCACGATTAATCGCGTTGGCCACCGCCTGACGGAAGGTGACATTGGCAAATTCCGGCTGAGTATTCATATTGTAATACAACCGATATGCCCAAGAAGTGACATATTGCATAATTTCATATTCATCATCGCTTTCGAACCGTTCCATTACATCCGGGGTAATACTGATGCGGTCAATATCTCCCTGTTCAAAGGCGAGAATTTCTTCACTGATCGGAATAAACTGCAGTTCTTTGGCCTTGGGTTCGCTGCCCCAATACGCTTCATTGATGACATACCGATAAGTGCCATGCTCCTTACTATACTCCGTCAATTTATATGGGCCAGTTCCCACCACTGCCTTGGAATCCAGATAATTGACCGGATCGGCTACCGATTCCCAGACATGTTTGGGAATGATATAAAAGCTGGTCATATTTGCTAAAAACTTTGGATCGGCTTCCGTTAAGGTCACCTTGACCGTCTGAACATCCACGGCTTCCATGTTGGCAACCTTTGAAAAATCTGGAGTATTCACCGGGGGAATGGTTTTAAAATAATTATACGTAAACGCCACATCCTCAGCGGTCAGTGCTTGGCTGTCGTTCCATTTTACTTCGGGACGAATTTTAAAGGTATAGGTTAGTCCATCCTCGCTTTTTTCCCATTCTGTGGCCAGCTTGGCCCCCGGATTACCATCGACATCGGTAGCCAACAGGGTATCAAAGATCAATGCCATCTTTCGGGAACCCGGTCCCCGGGGGTAGATCCCGTAAGGGGTGGGATAACCCCAATCCCCACCGGACAGCTTTATCACTTCAACCTGTTTCTGATTAGCCAGACTGTTTTTTTCCTCACTGTCCGACTTTGCCGTACTGCTGCTGCAGCCCGGCAAGATTGACAACATCACCACGGCCAGCAACACTGCCAACCCTTTTTTTAAACCATTTTTTACCATAACGCTCTCCTCTTTTTTATTTCAAGTAAAGCATTCCCTCAAATCATGCCCTACTCAATAAGCTTTTTACGATTGGCTATTTAACAAACAGTCGCAGCGCCTGTTCGCCGACCCGTTTCCCGAACAGTTCAAAAAAATCTTTCCGTTCTTCCACACCATTATTCACGCCAATGCCAATCGGACCCAGATGAATATAGGGACGTCCACAGCCGGCACCCGATGAATAGGTCAGCATCCCTCTAACCAGCATATGGCTGATCATCGACTGCAGAGCAATATCACCGCCCCCATGCATGGCGTTGGCCGTGGCAAAGGCCGCTCCCAGTTTTCCACCCAACTGACACGACCAATCCTCGTCAAACCATTTTTTAAACTGCCAGCACATATTGGCCACATAGGTGGGGGTACCCATGATCAAGGCTTCACTGTCGTTAATAAATTGACTGTCGACGGATTCCGGCTGATTTAAATTCATCGGCCGAATCTCGAAATCTCCCGCCGTCAACAGACCCTCTTTGATATAGCTAGCTGCCTTTTCGGTATTACCGGTTTTACTAAAATATAGAATTGTAATTTTCATTTGATCTCCTCATCCTTCCTTACTTCAGGTAAACGCCTCTTAATTCAAGCCAGGGGTCTTCCGCTGAGATCTCGTAACCCTGAACGTTATTTCTTGTTGCCACAATTTTTTCTTCATGCAGCAGGTAAAAAGCAGGAACCTCTTCCAATATCATTTTCTGCAAGTTACCGTATATCTCGGCTTTTTTAGCTTCATCTGTTGTACTTTCACCTTCTTGTACCAGTTGATCATAAGCTGGATTGTTGTAGTGACTGGCGTAATTTTTTGAGAAATGGACCTTAACGTGGTGAGGATAAGGGCCCCAAACATAATAACCGGTTCGCATCAGCATATCAAAATTCCCGGCTTTTTCAATTTCACTAAAAGCCGCCGCTTCCACCTGCTGCACCTCCACATCAAAACCAATTTCTTTCAACTGAGCCTGACAAATTTCTGAAATTTTTAGCTCTCTCGGACTCCAGGACTGACCAACCAGCAGCACAACCTTTAAGGGCTGTCCGTCTTTTTCCAGAATTTTATCACCATTGTTGTCTTTCCAGCCAGCGGCTGCCAATAACGATTTGGCGGTTGCCTGATTCTGGCTGTAAAGCGGCAGATCTTTAGCCGAAAACATCATAACGGGTGAATAGGCTCTTCCCTGAGCTGCCACCCCCACATCATTTAACGCATTCTTAATGATTCCCTCGGTATCGATGGCATTGGCGACAGCTTTTCGAACACTGACATCATCAAACGGTGCTTTGGCCGTGTTAAACTGAAGAAAGTCGGTAAAGGTACTGAGTTTGCGGTTGACGGTGATATCCTTATCCGCTTCCAGCTGGGCAACATCACTTTCGGAAATTTTAAGGCTCATATCGACATCGCCAGAGGTCAGCGCCATAATCCGGGTTGATGAATCCGGAATAATTTTAAAGATAACCTGGCTGAGCTTTACTTCATCTCCCCAGTACTCTTCATTCTTATCAAGAACCACTTCCTGTCCCTTGGTATAGGAATTATACTTAAAGGGTCCGGTTCCAATGGGTTTAATAAACTCACCCGTTGCACTGACACTGGTAGGGCTGACGACCGGCCAGGCAATATGGGTCATATAAGTGGGCAACGGCATGGGTTTGGGACAGGTAAACTTTACGGTATAATCATCGATTACTTCGATGTTTTCAAATTGCAGGGTTTTAGCCATTGTCACATAGGCCCGATCCCCATAGGAATATTTCACCGCTTCAGCAGTCAAAGGGGTACCGTCATGAAATTTGACATCCTGCCGTAATTTAAAGATCCAGACTTTTCCATTCTCCTGGGATTCCCAAGATTCCGCCAAACCGGGAACCATATTCAAGTCGGCATCCAATCGTACCAGGGTTTCATAAATCTGGGACCATACAAAACGGGCGTCACCTTCCGGGAATTTGGTAATATCCCAAGTATTAATATCCGTTCCGATCGCCACATCCAATATCTGATCTTTACTGGCAGTGGATCCATTCACACTGCATCCACCAACCAGGAACATGCCCATCAAAATAATGGCTACTAGATATAATTTTTTACTTTTCACTTTTCTCCTCCTCAGGTTTTAGATCGATCTATTAATTTTTCTATGCCGGAAAAAGATTGCTTTTTTATCATTTCTTCCGGGCAACGATAATCGTTAACCATTGTCATCAGTTTATAACGACGCTTTCCAGCAGGCTACTGTATGACCAGGTGCTTTTTCGTGCAGTGCCGGTTTGTTTTTGCAGGCTTCTTCAGATTGGCAACAATGCTGAAAAAACTGACAGCCATTGCCCCCCTCCGGCCGCAGTGGTTCTGTGTTTTTTGTCTCCCAAACCGGCTGATGGGCTAGTGATGATTCTACCAGCAACTGGCTGTAGGGATGTCGGGGATGGTTATACAAGTCTGCGGCTGGGGCCATTTCTACAATCTGGCCTTTGTACATCACCGCAATCTGATCGCTCATCCATCGGACGACTTCCAGATCATGAGAGATAAACAATAACCCAATTCCATGTTTTTTCTGATTTTCTTTTAAAATGTGAAGCACCTGGGCCTGTACCGAGACATCCAGCATCGAGGTGGGTTCATCCGCCACCAGAAATTCTGGATTGAGTGATAGAATCCGCGCCAGCACCACCCGCTGAATTTGTCCGCCACTGAGTTCATGGGGATAGCGGCTTAGATGCTCTTCACTCAAACCCACCTGTTTCAAAAGACTGTCCATGTCCTCCTGTGCAGCCAAGTTTTTTGCGTACCGCTGCTGAATCCGCCGGGGCTCAGCCAGACTCTGCGCAATCTTCATCCGCGGGTTTAGTGCGCTTTCCGGATGTTGGAAAATAATCTGCATTTTCCCACAAAACTCTTTTTTCAAGCTTCCCCGTTGGGTTAAAACTTCTTGTTCATTTAAAAATATCTTTCCTCCGGAGGGCGGTGTCAGTCCCAGCATGGTTCTCGCCAGCGTGGACTTGCCACAGCCACTTTCACCAATCAACCCCAGGGTTTGGCCCTGGGCAATCGAGAAGTTCAGCTGTTCAAGCACCGACTGCTGTTTTGCATGCATGTTTCCAGTTTTGTAATGTTTGCATAGGTTTTCTACTCTAATCAGCATATAAACACCTTACCTGAGAACCGTTTACCACGCTCAAGGGTACCCTTTGATGCTGGCAGGCTGCCTGTCTGATTTCACAGCGGTCATAAAAGCGGCAACCTGAAATCACCTGACTCAAACTCGGGCTTTGTCCGGGGATTGGCGTCATTCCAGCCTCCGGCAAAGACTGTAACAGCCCCTTGGTATACGGATGTGCGGGCTTTTTAAGAATTTTTTGGGTCGCTGCCATTTCAATGATTTCCCCCGAATACATTACCACGATTTTATCACAAAGACATTCAGCCACTTTCAGATCATGAGTGATTAAAAGTAAGGCGGCGCCTGTTTCCGCTTTCAATTGCTTTAGCAGCTCAACCACCTGAGTTTTGACAATGGCATCCAACCCTTTGGTGGGCTCATCGGCAATCAGAAGCCGGGGTTCTCCGGTAATGCTGATGGCTGCCAACGCCCGCTGTTTCATTCCGCCACTTAACTGGTGGGGAAATTGTTCGCTGACTTTTTTTGCTTTTTTAATCCCCAGAAAAGTAAGCATGTCCACCGCTTTCTGTTTGGCGGCCGGCTTACCCATTTTTCGGTGAAGAACCAGTCCTTCCTCGATCTGTGTGCCGATTTTCATCGCCGGATTCAGAGAAGTTGACGGACTCTGGGGCAAAAGACCAATGCCGCCGCCGCGAATTTCCCGCATCGCCTGATCCGATAAGGTTAGCAAGTTCTGTTCCAGATACCGGATTTCGCCGGTGACCCTGGCATTATAGGGCAACAACTTTAAGATCGACATCCCCAGCACCGATTTTCCACAGCCGGTTTCGCCTATAATTCCCACGGTTTGACCCACTTCAATGTCCAGATCGATATTTTTACAGGCCTGCACTTCCCCATTTCGCGTTTTAAATGCGGTATTCAGATTTTTTATGCTCAGTAATGTCAACTCCATCACCCCTATTCTTCGATCACTTTTCCATACCGGGGGTCACAGACATCTCTTAACCCATCCCCCAGAAAGTTAAAAGCCAGTACCGTCACCATAATAATCACGCCCGGAAAAATCGTTAAATAAGGGGCTGACTGGAGATAGTCTTTGCCGTAACTCAGCATCGAACCCCACATCGCTGTCGGTGGCTGTACCCCGATTCCGAGAAAACTCAGAGCCGCCGCTCCCAGAATGGCCTGACCGATGCCAATACTGGCCATCACAATCACCGGCGAAATAATATTGGGCAGCAGATGCAAAAAGATGATGTAACCATCACTGGCACCAAGGGAGCGCGCGGTTTCGACGAACTCTTTCTCTTTTTCGGCCAGAACCGCCCCTCTGACGACCCGGGCATAACCCATCCAGCCAACTAAAGCCAGAGCAAAAATAACGTTTGGCAGCCCCGGCCCCAGCAAACCCGCTACCACCAGCGCCAGAATCAACCCGGGAAAGGCCAGAAACACATCCACAATGCGCATCAGAAATTCATCAAAGTGACCACCGTAAAACCCTGCGGTCAACCCGATCCCCACCCCAACAAAAGCTGAGACCACGGTCACACTCAAACCGATAAACAAGGCCGTCTGGGTTCCGAAGATGATCCGGCTTAAAACACAACGACCGTACTCATCGGTACCAAAGGGATAATCCCAACAAGGCGCCATCAATGCCTTTTCCAGTAATTGCTCATAGGGATCATGAGGTGCCAGAACCGGTGCCAATAGCGCCACCAGAATCAGCATCGTGATAATGAGCAGTCCGCTGAGTGCCATCTTATTTTTTAGAATATCACGTATCATCATTATTCCTTCTGGTAACTTATTTTAGGATTCAAAAACAGATAAAGAATATCCACAATCAGGTTGATCAGGACAAAAATAATCGCAAACAACAAGGCACAGGCCTGAACCGTGGCAAAATCCCGGGCGTAAATTGAATCAACCAGAAGCTTGCCAATTCCCGGCCAGGCAAAAATCGACTCGACAATCACTGTTCCACCCAACAAATGACCCAGTTGAATGCCAATTACGGTGATGATCGGGATAAAGGCATTTTTTAAGGCATGTTTGAAAATGATCCGCCGCTCCGACAATCCTTTTGACCGGGCCGTGGTAACATAATCCTGATTGAGTACCTCCAGCATGCTGGAGCGGGTCAGGCGGGTGGTAATGCCCGCCAGTCCCGCTCCCAGTGTCAGTGCCGGTAACACCATATAACGAAGGCCACCATAGCCAAAAACCGGAAACCATCCCAGGGTAACCGAAAATAGCAGAATTAACAGGAGTCCCAGCCAAAAATTCGGAACACTGGTTCCGATCAAGGCGCTGGACATGGTTAGATGATCCATCAGTGAATGCTGTTTGGATGCCGCAATCACACCGGCCGGAATCGCAATTACCAGCGATACCAGCAGCGCAGCAAATGATAATTTCAGGGTGGCCGGTAAGCGGATCAGAATTTCTTCCATAACCGGTTCTCCGGTAATCAGTGAGTTGCCAAAATCACCGCTGATCATATGAGTCAGCCAATGAAAATACTGCACCATTACCGGTGAATCCAGACCTTCTGACAGCCGGATTGCTTCCACCTCTGCGGTTGTCAGGTTTTCTACCCCATAGCGGGAAATGGCAATCATTTCCGCCATATCCCCCGGCGCCGCATGCATCAGTGTAAAGGTCAGGACGGTTACCCCGATTATGACAATCAATAACAAGCATAAACGTTTACCGATATAGCGGTACATTGCTCAACCCCCAATCACTTCAACCTCATCCCGCTCGACACACTGCTTTTTAGCTTTCTTTTTTGCAATAATCATCTTTGCCTCCAATGCATCGCCAAATTTTGACAGCGGTTCTGTGGCAAAGTCTTCAGTCTCAACAATCTGGACAATCGTAAAATACTGTTCAAGCAAGCTAAGATAGGCTTCAAATGTCAGATCTCTAGCAAAACTATAGATTTTTCGGCCCTTTTTAACACCTTCAAAATCTGAAAGATTATACTCAAGATCAAGCAGCGGATCTCTCGATCCTTCATCCTTGCCATAGAAAACGTGCTTGCTAATAAATAAGCCCCCTTCTTTCAGCGCCGAAAAAATCTTCGGCACCAGCTCCGGGTTTTTTCCGCCCGGATTGTAGGAGAACAATAGCAGATCATAGTCATTACCAATAGCGTCCATAAAAAGATTACCCGGTTTTAAATTAATTCGATGGGCATCATATTTTTCCAGATATTTTTGGGTCGCCTCAATAACATCGGGAAAATCATAAATATCGATCTCGAGATTCTGGTTAAGCCGACTCAACGCGACTGAATAAAGACCGTGTCCCCCGCCCAGATCCAGCAGTTTTTCTGCCCTGGAAAATTCGGGCAATGATGCGATTAGACTTGTAGTTTTTTGCAGCTCCCCACACATAATTTCAGAGGCGAGGGAATGAATCAGATTGTCCTTAAAATAATCAGCTTCGCTTACTTTGATCGGTCCATTTTCTATTACTTCATCAAGTCTTTCCCAGAGTGAAAAACCATTTTTGATGTTAAACAGCACTTCTCCCTGAAAATACGGCGACTCACTTTTAAAATAGCATGTGCTGAGTTCTGAGTTCTTAAACACCTCGCCGCTCTGCTCAATAAAACCGATTTCAGCCAGACTCATACATATACAATCGGTCAAATCTGGATTGGTACCCAACACTTTTGCTAAATCAACTGCTGATTTCCATTCATCCAGATGATTAAAAAAGCCTCGCTTTATCGCAGTATCGAGAATTTTAAACTGTTTAAAACTCCTCGAGCAGGTATTCAGGAATTGATACAATGGATCCGTTTCCACTATTGGTTTATTAAGCAACACATCATCATTAAACACGTTTGATCTCCTTCAACTAGCTTGTTAATTTCAGATTGTATTATCAAATGACTATCTTTTGATAATACAACGTTTTTATATACATGTATAAAGTTGTATATACTATATAGGACAAAAAAATTATCACCTCATCTTATAATTTTCGTCCTGAAATAATATATAAGGCTTCGGTATCCACCATTATATCAACGGAAAAACAGGCCCGGAATTTTTCCGATTCTGTCATCACGTCATTTAAAGTCGTTGAAACCATTTTTACATGTTCACCCGAATGTCGGCCATTGATCGTCTCTTTGCTTTCACTGTGGGCAATCATAAACCGTCCCCCTGGTTTCAGGCAGGACGATAATTGCAGCATCAAGGCTTCTTTGTTTTCAAAATGGGGATAAGCACTATAGACGATGGCAAAATCAAATCCCTTCTGATCAAACGCATAAAAATTGGCATTTTCAAAATGAACCAGCTGACTCTTGTAATTCTTCTGTGCCTGAATGATCATTTGTTCTGATAAATCAATGGCAACAATCTCAGCTGGTTCTTGCTTTAATAAATGTGGAATCAGTATCCCTGTCCCGGTTGCAATATCCAGAATCCGACTAGCCTTTTTTATTCCTGCCAGGGTCAGAATCGCGGAAATCTTGTAGGGATCATGCTGACAGATACTGTCCCATTTTTTTGCAATGTTATTAAAATACTCTTTTGTCGCTTGACAATTATTCACACTCAACTTCTTTACACTCCTTCTTTTTTGCAAAAAAAACGCCAATGAACCAAAACTCTTTTCAAAGAGCTTCTGCCTCACTGGCGTCTTAATTAATTCTTAATTTAAGTAAGTGAATTATAACAAGATTACTGACAATTGTCAATAACTACTTTTAGAGAAGCTTCAATGTATGTTGGATATACGTGTTTTAGCAATGCCTCTTTAATATTTATCATTTTCCATATCGTCCAGAATAATTTGAGGCATTTCCGAAAGCACTTCCGCCTGAGTTGCCTGCCTTTGAATCTGGGGTTTTGACGCGGTGCCGCAATCGGTGGTATTATTCTTAAGTTTGAAAGTCCCGACCATTTGTTTTAACATTTCAGCTTGACCGGAGAGTTCTTCGCCCGCTGCTGCGCTTTCTTCGGCGGTAGCCGAATTAGTTTGAACCACAATAGATACCTGTTCAACACCCTGAGTAATCTGGGCAATTTCCGTGGCCTGATCATTGGAGGCCTGCGCAATGTTACCGACTAGTCCGGTTACTTTTTCAATTTCTTGGAGAATCTCCGCCAGGCTTTCGGCCGTTTCATTGGCAATTTTTGTCCCCGCATCGACCCGATTAATGGAGCCTTCGATGAGCACCGTGGTTTCCTTAGCCGCTTCGGCACTACGGGCCGCCAGATTACGGACTTCTTCGGCAACCACTGCAAATCCTTTGCCATGCTGTCCGGCGCGGGCCGCTTCCACCGCGGCATTCAAGGCCAGAATATTGGTTTGGAAGGCAATGTCATCAATCACCTTGATAATTTTCGAAATATTTTTGGACGATTCGTTAATATCCAACATGGCGGTTACCATGTTCCCCATCTGTTCATTGCCAACCTCAGCGCTACTGCGCACTTCAAGCGCCCGATCATTGGCTTCGTTGGCATTGATAGCATTTTTTTTAGTTTCCCCAGCCACCTCTTCAATGGATGCATTGAGCTGCTGGATAGCACTGGCCTGCTCAGTTGTTCCCTGTGAAAGCGCCTGACCCCCATCCGAGATCTGCCTGGCACCGGCTTCAACCTGACTGGCCGCTTCATTAATTTCGCCCATTGTTTCGTTTAAGGTTTCAGTGATCCCATTGAGACAGGTTTTAATGGCCTGGAAGTCACCCAGGTATTCATTGCTAATATACAGATTCAGATTGCCCTGGCCGATCGCTCTTAGCGTATCAGTGATTTCATCCACATAGGCCTTAAGAAATGCAATGGTGCTGTTTAATGCGCTTTTTATCTGCGCGTGATCGCCCTGATAATTTCCGGTCATTTCGGTGTTAAGATTTCCACTGGACAGTTCACTAAGTGTATTCGATGCTTCAATAACAGGCTCTATAATAGCATCCATGGTAAGATTAAAACCCTCGATCACTTTTGCAAACTCACCCTGGAACCTATCCACATCACCACGATTACTAAGATCACCTGCCACAGCCAGATGGGACATGGATTTGGTTTCTTCGACTAAACTGACAATGTTTTCAATCATTCTTATTAAGCTTGGGTTTAAGGTATCATTATCGCTGCGCTTACCAATGTCTTTCAGTGTTTCCAGATCGCTCATATCACCATTGGCAATGTGGGTTGAAACGGCAACAATACGGATCAGCCGTTCGTGAACGCCATTAATGGCCTGGGCGATCTCGCCATAGATCCCCGAATAATCGTCTTGAATGGTTTCCGAGTAGTCATTCACGCTTAGTTTTGTGAGCACCCGACGTCCTTCGGTAAGCGCTCTCAATCCGTCAATACAGGCATTTATATTATTTTTGATGGTGTTAAAATCCCCATAATAGGTGTCGGTAATTTTATCCGGGATTTGTCCTTTGCCTATTTTTTCAACATAATCTGCCGCCATGTTAAGGGGATTCACTACCGCATCCATGGTTTCATTCATGCCGTCAACAACCTCTTTAAACCCGCCGCTAAACGCCTCTGAATAGCCCCGGGTACTTAGTCGTCCCTGGATGGCCGCCTGAGAAAGCATGCCAACTTCGAAAATAAGGGCTCGGATCGTCTCAATGGTTCGCTTTAGTGCCGGGGTAATTTCATCTTTGGCATCATCCACTTCTTCAATATTGGCTGATACATCGCCTTCAGAAATCTGATTCATGGTGCCGATGACCATATTCTGCAGATTATCGGCAAATCCGTCCATGGCCGCTGCCATCTGGCCGATCTCATCGTTTGTGTTCATGCCCAGCCGTTCGCCTAAATGTCCCCGGCTCATTTCTTTTAACATATATACTGATTTTTTGAGTGGTTTGCAGATAACCGCAGCTATCCCAATCCCCAAGATAATTGCAAAAATTACACCAAAAACGATTACAATCACCATCGTCGTCGACACCTGTCTGGCAAGAGCTGCATTCGCCTCAGCGGTTTCTCTACTTTTCTCTAACTTTATTTGAATGACCTGATCCAGGGCCATTTGAACATTCTGGGAGGCAATATATGCCGAACCACCTTCTTGCATCAGTGCCAGCGCCTCATTATTTTTGTTTTGGGACCCCAAATTTATGACCTTTTCAAACTCCGGCGCCATTTTCTTGCGGGCCTCAATAAACGTCTGGAAGGCTTCATTCACCGCTTCAGCTTGCTTTTTTTCTTGAAACAAAACAATAAATTCGTCAATTTCCTTGTTGTTTGCTTCAAATGAATTGATATTTTTTTGATTAACCTGAACATCATTTTCGATGATAATATCCCTTACATTAATGCGTAAGCGCTGAAACAGTGCCGCAATCTCACCGAGTTCAGAAATCGGAACCGTCACATTCTCATAAGAATTCTGACTTGCTGCATCGAGTTTGTTAATATTTGAAATACCCATATAACCCACAACTCCGATAACTAAAGCTACCAGAATAAACCCGACTAAGAGCTTATTTCTAATTTTCATATTATAAAACCATTTCATTCTTCCCTCCTGCTGAAAAAAATTTTTAATGTTACTAAGATTTATAAACAAATCGAGTCTAAAATTTAACGTTTCACGTTCCTTATGTTATGCATCGATTCAGTTGCATAATAATTATAAAAGATATTTCAACTTTATATAAATTAAAGCGAATTTTTGTTTAAATAATTTTTTGTTATTTACCCATTTAACTATAGTTTCAACACCTTCATTTAGACAAAAACTTCAAGGTTTAATCATTATAGATCAAAACTCAGTGCCCCTTCACTTTTTCTTACTCAAACTGCGCCTGATACATCTGCCAATAACTGCCGCCCTTCGCCATCAGTTCTTCGTGAGTTCCCTGTTCCACCACATCACCCTGATCCACTACCAGAATCAAGTCGGCATTCTGGATCGTTGACAACCGATGAGCAATGACAAAACAGGTTTTATCTTTCATCAGATGACGCATGGCCTCCTGGATCTTTTTCTCGGTGCGAGTATCGACGTTGGAAGTGGCCTCATCGAGGATCAGCATTTTGGCATTTAACAACATCGCCCGAGCAATCGTCAAGAGCTGCTTCTGGCCCTTGGAAATATTGGTTCCTTCATCACTCAAAATAGTTTCATAGCCATGGGGCAGATGCTCAATAAACGAATGAATGCGGGCAGCTTTGGCCGCCTGCACCACCTCGGCCATTGTGGCATTCTCTTTACCATAAGTCAGGTTTTCATAAATCGTACCATGAAAAATCCAGGTATCTTGAAGCACCATAGCAAAGGATTTTCTCAGACTGTCCCGGGTCAGTTCCTGGACCTCATTACCATCGACATAAATATTCCCGGCGTCAGTATCATAAAAGCGCATCAACAGATTAATAATGGTGGTTTTCCCGGCCCCGGTCGGGCCGACGATGGCAATCAGCTTGCCCGCCTCTACCTGCAAGCTGAGGTTTTTAATAATTACCTGATTGGCATCATAGCTAAACCGGACATCTTTAAGAACAATATCGCCATTTACATTGGTCAGTGCTGTCATTTTTTTTGTATCTCTGGCCTCTGACCGTTCATTTAGCAAGGCAAAGACCCGTTCAGCCGCTGCCAGGGACGACTGCAGATCGTTCATGATATTGGCCATCTCATTAATGGGTCCGGAAAACTTTCGGGAGTACAACACAAAGGAGGAAATCTGCCCAATCGACATCGCTCCGGCCAGATATAATAGTGCACCAAAGACACTGATGCAGGCCAAAGACAGGTTGTTAATAAAATTAATGGTGGGAAAAATCATACTGCCGTAGTATTCGGCCTGATAATAAGCCGCTACCGCTTCTTTATTCTTAATATTGAATTTCTCAATGGTATGCTCTTCCTGGTCATAAATTTTCAAGGTCTTTTGGCCCGATACCATTTCCTCCACAAAGCCATTGAGTTCCCCCAATTTTCGGGATCGCCGACTAAAAAGGGGCCGGGTTTTTTTAACCAGGTAACGGGATATAAAAATCGATGCCGGTACGGTAAAAGCAAAAACAAGCACCAATTTAGGCGAAATCGCCAGCATCATCAAAAATGAACCCAGAACGGTGATAACTGCTGAAGCTACCTGAATCAGGTCGCTGGAAATCGAACTATTGACCGTATCAATGTCATAGGTAATCCGGCTGATAACGTCGCCCGTCTGATGCAGATCAAAATACCCCACCGGCAGATCCATCAGCTTATTAAAGACATCCTTGCGCATCGCATAGGTAACCTGACGGCTGACCCGGATCATCAGCACTTCCAGAATATAGGTCAGTCCGGCTGAGCCGATATAAAAAATGACCATCCAGAAGGCGTAATAAAACACCTGCGAAAAATTGACCTGACCGGTTCCCAGTTCGATGGCATCAATGGCGTAACCCGAAAGCAATGGCCCCACCAGTGCCAGGAGGTTACTTCCAATGGTTAAGGCAATGGCCGCAAACAATCGCCATTTATAGCGCATCAGATAGCCGCCCAACTGGATCAGGGTACCTTTGCGGTTTTGCGGTTTCTCAAATTTTTGTGATCGTCTCATCTCAGGACACCCCCATCTGGGAATGACTGATTTCCCGATAAACGTCACAGCTTTTCATCAGATGCTTATGCTTGCCATAGCCGATGATCGCACCGTTTTCAAGCACCAGAATATGATCGGCATGGCGGATCGAACTAACCCGCTGAGCCACAATAATAATCGTGGTATCATCAAAATTTTCCTTGATGGATTTGCGAAAAGCCGCATCTGTTTGATAGTCCAAGGCACTCGATGAATCATCTAACACCAGTATTTCCGGCCGCGAAGCCAGTGCTCGGGCGATCAGAATCCGTTGCTTTTGACCGCCACTGAGGTTGGCACCTTTGATAGTCAGCTGTTCGCAGGACTTACCTGATTTTTCATCCACAAATTCTTTGGCACCGGCACAATCAATCGCTGCTGTAACGGCGTCTTTAGAGAGATTTCTGCCCAGATCGATGTTTTCCTCAATGGTGGCTTCAAAGATCATATCATTCTGAAAGGCCACCCCGAACTTCTGATGCAATTCCCGGGGATCCATCGTTCTAACGTCACGACCATCGATGAGAATCATCCCCTCGTCCACATCATAAAGCCGCATCAACAGGTTCAGCAGGGTCGTTTTGCCAGCACCAGTTTCACCGATAATTCCCAAAGTTTCCCCTTTGGCCAGTGCAAAAGAAATATTGCTCAGATTAGGTTCCTCTTTATTATACGAAAAGGAGACCTCTTTAAATTCCACAAAAACGTCCGTTTTGTGCGTTTTAATCACTTCGGCCACTTCCTGAACTTTTAGTGCATCCACACTATCTAACGCCTGGATAATCCGATCTGCCGAAGCTGTGGCCTTTGGCCACATTTCAAACATTCTGGAAATGGCTACAACGGCATGAAGAATAATCGTAAAATAGGTCATAAAAGCCAGAATGATCCCCACTTCTGAGGTACCATTATTGACACCATAAGCCCCCATTACCACGACCCCAACCAAGCCCATATTCAGACAGATATTCATGGCTGGCGAAATCACCGCTACCGTCATCCGGGCTTTTTTCTCCCGGTTTACGACATCGGTATTAATGGCATCAAACCGTTTTTTCTCATAGTCTGTTTTAGACAGGGCCTTAATCACCCGGATGCCATTGATATCTTCTCTGACCACTCTGACAAAGCCGTCAAACGCCTTTTGCAGTCCAGCAAAAAGCGGCATGCTTTTTCTCGAAACCAGGGTAATCAATACCGCCATAATGGGCATAATGCCAATTAGTACCGTCGCCAAAACCGGGTCCAGGGTCATCGTGATAATGATACCACCAACCAGCATAATCGGTGCCCGAACCCCCAGCCTTTGGATGCGGATAATCATCTGGTGAATGATGTAGGTGTCGGATGTTAACCGCGAAATTACCGACGGCTTGGTTAGCGTATCCATTTGGTGATTGGAAAAATACATTACCTTGGCAAATAGATCATGCCGAATCACCTCGGTGGCATCACTGGCCACCCTGGCCGCCATACGATTGGCAATAATGTTAAAGACCAGCCCGATGATCGCACAGACCACCATCACAACGCCCCAATAAAATATCGGCAACCATTCATTTAACGGGATCACCTGATCAATAATCGTGGCCAGAATTGAGGGAATAATCAAATCCATGATCGAACCGGTAAATTTAAAGAATACCCCAAAGGCCATCCGGCCATAATAGGGTTTTAAATATTCTGTAATGATTCGTTTCATGTTCTACCTCCCCTCTATTTTTTTGCTTATTTGCTACACTTTTATTATTGTAAGCTTTTTTTTAAGAAAATTCATCTGATTTTTTGCATTCGACAAACAAAAAAGCAACCCCATGATTCGGCGGTTGCTTTTTTATGATACCGATGTGATATCGGAACGCTTCAGAACCCGGATTCTTGATCCTGAAAAATCTCATTTAATGGTCGGCCATCACCCTTAAAAAAATCAATCCCCAGACTCCTTGCCATTGTTGGTGCGATATCGACCATTTGAATTTCACCTAACTGAAAGTTACTTTTTATCCGTGCGCCGGAGGCCACGAAAACGCACCGGTAACCCTGTTGATCGGGCTTATCTGGTAAATAACCATGGGTTGCCTGCTCGTCTTTTGATGCGTCCATCGCCTCAATAACCGGGCCTTCCAGATCGTCCTCAAAACAGTAGCCGATTTTCGCTTCCAGCATATAAGAAACGGAGTCCTCGGCATGATACTGACCCAGTTCCTTTCGGTTATATAGTTTTTCAATTCCAAAACAGTCCTCGCAGATGGCCTGATTTAGAATCGCGACTGCCATTTTCTCGGCTTCGCTGTCATTTTTGCGCAAATGCAGATAAGCTGCGCCCCCAGCCCCCTGGATATAGGCCCGCCATTGCATTTTTTTGTTTTCTTCAAAAATAAGGCCTTTTTCTTTTAATAAGGCATTGAGCTTTATCTTATAGTGGACATTAATCTGTCCATGATCCCCCAGCACAAGAAAGGTCGTATTCTCTTTGATCCCCGCTTCTTCGACTGCCTGAATGAGATCGCCCAACCTTTTATCCATCCGGATGATGGCTTCTTTTACTTCCGGACTGTCGGTACCATGCTGATGCTTTGCGTCATCCAGGTCAATGAGGTGCATTAGCAGTAAATTGGGTTTCTTTTTTTTAATCGTATCCACCGCGCACAGGGTTGTAAAATCATCCAGATATGGTTGTTTGAAGCCTTTTCTAAAGCGTCCAAATTTCTTTTCCAGGTCGAGGCAATAAAGTGGACTGCCGTTTCTTAAAATTTTCAGCACCTGGTTTTCCTTTTTAATGGCCCGGATCTCGGGCAAGTTATAATCAATGGCCGTTCTACCCGTCACCGGCCAAAGGATTCCGGCTGATTTAAGATGATGCTTTTTTAAGCAATCATAAATCGCCGGCACCTTGATTTCATTTTTATACCAAAACCAGCGCTGCTCCGCTTCCTTTTCAAATGGCTGAAAAGGATTATTATGATAGATTCCGTGTTTGTCGGGATAGACTCCGGTTACCATGGTCGTATGAACGACATAGGTCAGGGTCGGATAAACACTTTTTAATTGAGTACTATAAGCACCGTCTTTGATCAGTTTTGATAAATTGGGAAGCCTGCTTGCTTGTTCCCAGTTATCCTGTGAAAAGGCATCGTAAGAGATGACCATTAAATAGTTTGATTTTCCTGGGCCCATCTTTAAATTCACTCCATGACGTTATAACCTTGCTGTGGGTCTCTTGGCAAGGTTATAAAAATAATAAATCCGATCACAAACAAAGGGATAATTCCCAGTATACTCAGTCGGGCGTTGCCGGTCAGCGTTGTTGTCAGTGCCATGATCGCCGGTCCCACAATGGCTGAAAATTTACCAAAAATATTATAGAAGCCGAAAAATTCATTGGATTTTTCCTTGGGAACAATCTTGGCATAATAAGACCGGCTCAAGGCCTGAATGCCGCCCTGAGCGGAACCAATCATCGCCCCGAGAATAAAGACATGTCCGATCGAAGTGATAAAAATGGCCGCGATACAGGCCACAATATAGGTCATAATACCAACAATGATCATGGTGCTGGTTGAAAATCGTTTGGCCAGGTTACCATAAAGAATCGCACAGGGGAAGGCAATAATCTGGATAATCAGCAGGATTCCCAGTAACGTGACGGTATCTAGTGAATCCTTCCCGAGGATTGCAGTAGCATAAGGCACTACCATTTTGATGATCGTATCGACCCCATCGATATAAAAAAAATATGCTGC
This sequence comes from Acetobacterium sp. KB-1, assembly GCF_003260995.1. NCBI lineage: Bacteria > Bacillati > Bacillota > Clostridia > Eubacteriales > Eubacteriaceae > Acetobacterium > Acetobacterium sp. KB-1. The sequence continues at coordinate 2,934,374 of NZ_CP030040.1, read as the reverse complement.
CAAAAAGATAAAAACCGTTTTATGATTTCGGATATTCTTAAAAGTATTCGCTAGCCGCTTAAAACTATTGACGATTGGCCGGGGTTCAGGTTCAATATAATGCCGTTGCTTTACATCTCTAATCATCGGGATAGTAAACAGTCCCCACCAAAGTGCCGTGACGATAAACCCGATCTGATAGCCAATCGCCTGGTCCATGCCCAGCAGAAGGATTAGTGCCAGGCTGATGCCAAACGGAATCACACTGGCGATATAGCCAAAAGCAAAACCTACTGAAGAAACCCGATCCATCCGTTCATTGCTGGTAACGTCCACGATAAAGGCATCATAAAAGATATTCGCACCGGAAAAACCAATAGCCGACAAAACAAAGAAAAAAATCAGCACCTGCCACTGTCCACTTGAAGGTGGCACAAAGGCAAGAGCGGCCGTTGCAAAAATCCCCAGCAACGTAAAGAATACAAAAAAACGCTTCTTCTTGTCCTTATAATCGGCAATGGTACCCAAAATTGGGCTAAGTACCGCAACTAAGATACTGGCAATCGAATTAAAATACCCCAGGTCCATACTGCTTTGAACATTTTCAAACATTCCAAATACAATTGGAAGTAAAGCCGTCGTTACCGCCATTGAATAGGCGGAGTTCCCACAATCGACCAAAATCCACGAAAATTCTTCTTTGCTTAATTTCAAAATGATCATCCTCCGTTGTTTTATTGCTATAAATCATCTGCAAATAAATCTGCTTAGACGTGAATTTATATCAAATTGCAATAAACTACAAGAATAACTCTGTTAAAAGCACTTTAAAATTGCGTTATTTTTGTTTTTCCAATGCCAGCAACCGCCTTTTTATTTCCAGCCCACCGCCATACCCCACCAGACTTCCATCGGCACCAATTACTCGGTGACAGGGAATAATAATGGAGATGGGGTTTTTGTTATTGGCGCCGCCCACTGCCCGGCAGGCTTTCTCGTTACCGATGGCCAAGGCGATGTCTTTGTAGCTGACGACCGCCCCATAGGGAATATCCTGGAGGGCTTTCCAGACCTTTTGCTGAAAGTCGGTGCCTTGAGGAGAAAGGGGCAGATCGAAACGCTTACGCGTCCCGGCGAAATATTCCTGGAGTTCCAAAACCGCTTTTTTGAGCAAGGGTGTTTCCGTGCAATTAACGCCTTCTGGCAATACCTCGCTAAAAATTAGCCGAGTAACGGCACTACCATTCTCAATCAGAACAATTTTCCCCAATGGGGTTTGATAACAAAAGCCCTTTTCCATTTTTTCTTCCTTTTCTATCTCAACATGCTTAAAACACTAACGAACAGCATCCTATCCGTGTCACCATTGTTTATCCTTGTCATAACCGTTTGTTTTTTAGTTCAATTGATGGTATTGCTGTTTCTTTGTAATACCCCAGACCCTTGGTTGCGCGGCTTCAAAATCTTCATTAAAAAGGCAAGCCCGGGCGATCTGGTTGTTATCGTAAGTTTTAAAGTAATAGGAACCCGTATTGCAAACCATACAAGCGGTATATTGGGTAAAATCGATTCCCTCATCGGTGATAACACTTCCTTTGGGTATATCAACTGATGCCAAAATATGAAAGGCGGCGTTAATGCACTCTTCTTCCGTTTCAATAGGATTAATGGCTTCTCTTCCAAACAATGCCCGCAAAAATCGGGAAGGCGGTGTGTAATCTCCGGGCAAGCCAAAGGTTCCCGAACCCCCGCCAAAGGGATTGAATGTCATACCATTTAACTGAATTGGTCCTGTTTTATTTGGCGAAACGCCAATATAATTGCGAATGTTCGTTAAGTGCCAATTGAAGTCAGGACTGTTCGTCATCACCCCCAGAGGATTTTCATAGATGATGATACCATCCTTCGTTGGTTCAATCACCAACGTATTCCCTTTCTTATCAGTAATTATCCAGTGCAGTGGGGTAATTACATTCATAAGCTTAAGCGGCGTACTAACGATATTTAACTGGGGAATTGCCGCTTTCACTTCTTCAAGTGTCGAAAAATTGGTTAACAACCATCCAACGATTTCATGAGGAGCAAGGTTGGTTTTCTTAGGGATGACAGAATCGTTGTACTCCGCATAGCCTGGAAAGTATAAACTGGCACAGGATAGACCCGCTTCATTAAGGCCATCGGCAAAAAGATAGGTGCCTAAATTTCGACCGATTCCCATCATCGCATATTTGACTGATCTTACTGTTTGATCCACCTCAGACACTAACGAAAACTTCCTTGGCAGGAAAATCAGCTCAGGGTCTAATAAAAAAGCGAAATCCATGGTTCTGGCAAGCGTATTAATCTGATTTGTGGTCATTAAGGTGAGGCTCGTACACATTAAGAATTACCTTCTTTCTACTTTTTAATTATTATATCTGCTTTTGCAACAATAGTAAATGTTTAAACGCTCAACATAGCAAATCCATGACAAATAATTTTCGCCTTAAAAATAGATACTTAACAACTTCGTTTAATCACGCCACGATAAAGGCGGTTGACATTTGCACATGACACGGGGACGTTTTGTTTATGCTGTTCATTTACCACATCAATATTTAATCACACCCATCGCCTCTAAGATTGAGCTGATCAAAATACCAATAATACATAGCGGTGCAATGTATTTGACCATGATGATAAAGAGCTTTTCGCGTTTAAAAGGTGAAGACAACTTGACTTCATCGGTGATGATCTTTGTTTCCAGAACATGCCCAACAAGGATGCAGGTGAAAAAGGCACCAATCGGCATGAGAATAGAGTTCGTGATAAAATCAAAGAAATCCAGAAAGTTGAACCCAAAAATAAGCACCTCACTCCATACCCCTTGTCCCAATGAAGATGGTATCCCAATCAGAACTGCCAGCACCGCAACGATAAGCACGCCCTTCTTACGTTCCCACTTAAACTGATCACAGGCACTTGCTACTACCGCTTCCATCAGCGAAATGGAAGATGTCAGCGCGGCAAACAACACCAATAAAAAGAAGACGCCACCCATTACATTTCCAAAACCCATGGTTTCAAACACCTTGGGCAGCGTGACAAACATCAAGCCTGGTCCCTTGCTAAGGGCTGCGGGATCTCCTCCTGAAAAAGCAAAAACTGCTGGAATGATCATAAATCCGGCCAATATGGCAATACCTGCATCAAACATTTCGATTTGCTTAACCGAAACTTCCAGGTCTTCTTTTTTACTGAGGTATGAACCATAGGTGACCATAATTCCCATCGCCAGCGATAATGAGTAAAACATCTGTCCCATGGCCGCTAAAACGGCCTGAAAGCTGAAGTTTGCCAAATCCGGGTAAAGAAAGTACCATACCCCGTCCATGGCCCCAGGCTGCATAATCGAATAGACCGACAAAAAAACTGACATTACAATCAGTATCGGCATTAATATCTTACTGGCTTTCTCAATACCATCCTTAACTCCTCTGATCACCACGAAGGTGGTCGCCAGAACAAAAATTGATTGCCAGATAATCGGTTCAAAGGGTTTTGCGATATAGTTCGAAAAATAATCGGCACCGGTTGTTGCCATGCCACCCCCGGTTACAAAAACGGCAAAATATTTGATTACCCATCCCCCGATTACACTGTAATAGGGAAAAATCAGAAACGCTACCAATGAGGCAATAATCCCCACGAAACTAAACCGTTTATCGAGTGCTCGATAGGCTCCCATGGGGCTAAGCTGAGTTTTTCGACCAATCGCCAATTCTGCTGTCATAATTGCAAACCCCAGAGTTACCACAAAAATCAGGTAAATTACCAGAAAGAGTCCTCCACCATATTTAGCCGCTAAATAGGGAAATCGCCAGATATTTCCCAGCCCCACTGCCGATCCGGCCGCTGCCAATACAAACCCGATTTTACTTGAAAACTCACTGCGTTTATTCACACCATTTCCTCCACTTGTTTCTGTTTTAATTTATTTCATCCAAATTTTTCCTCAATCGTTTTACAATCGATTCCAAATTAATCCGCACCTTTACTATTTTAACCGTTTTAATATTTTTTTCCACTACTATTTTTTTTATTGAACAAATGCTGTTTATGACTTTGAGCCTATTTTGTTAAAAATGACCACTAACGTGGATACGCTTTAACTGTCTTGGGTATTCATATCTGCTCTCTTTGCCGCTTTTGTGATTGCCCACTAAACAAAAAGCAACCGCTGAAAATGCGATTGCTTTTATTATTGTTTTTGATTATTCTTTATCTCTAGCTGATCTCACTAAGCGTCAGTCTATTGTCCCGACGGGACCTATTCACATCAATGATCCGCTGGTTTTTCGATCCTCTGAATTTAAGCATCAGGCTCTTCTTTTTTACTTCAAACTTTCCATCAACCAGCAGATCGGTGTTTTCCAGTAAGCGGAGCCGTCTGGCATCTTTTTTCTCTAATAGGGTTTCATAGGTGTACCCGGTATAAGTCATCACATGATACCCCAGTTCTTTTGATCGTTTGGCCAATTCACAAAAGGCCTCTGGTTGTTCAAAGGGTTCGCCACCACTTAGGGTAATGCCATCAAGTAGCGGGTTCTTTCTCATTTCATCGATGATAGCATCCACGTCCACCAGGTTACCCCCGTTAGAATCATGGGTCGCCGGGTTATGACAACCCTCACACTGGTGCGGACATCCCTGAGCAAAAACCACAAAGCGGATGCCTGGCCCATCGACAATGGATTCTTTGACCACTCCGGCGATTCTTACTTTTTTACTCATTGCAATTGCTCCATTGCTTCACCAGTAGCAATCTGCTCAGCAGCATTAAAATGTTTGATCCGATCTCTAACTTCCGCTTTTTTAGCATCGTTAAAACGGTCCAGAGTGCCCACCAGATAACCGGTGATTCGGCGAATGCGTTCAAATTTCTGCTCTCCTTCTGACCGACCGCAACTCGGGCAAACATCCCCGATAATTCCAGTATAGCCGCAAACCGGATCCCGGTCCACCGGATGGTTAATGGAACCATAGCCAATACCGGCTTCCTTCATCGCTCGGACCACCTTTTCAAAGGCCTCCAGATTATCCATCGGGTCGCCATCCATTTCCACATAGGTAATGTGCCCAGCATTGGTAAGCTCATGATAAGGTGCTTCCAGTCTGATTTTGTCGTAAGCACTGGTTCCATAGTAAACCGGGATGTGGAAAGAGTTGGTGTAGTATTCCCGGTCGGTTACACCCGGGATATCGCCAAAAATAGTTTTATCCAGCTTGACAAATCGTCCGGCGGTACCTTCTGCCGGCGTGCCCAGCAGGGTAAAGTTCATCTGATAGTGCTGGCTGGTTTCATCCATTCGCTTTCGCATGTGGCCCACAATTGCCAGCCCCAGTTCCTGGACTTCTTGCGCTTGCCCATGGTGCTTTCCGGTTAAAACGACAAGGCATTCCGCCAGTCCAATAAAGCCCATACTCAGGGTCCCATGTTTGAGCACTTCCCGGATTTCCATCTCTTCAGTAAGATCATCGGAATCAATCCAAACCCCCTGTCCCATCAAAAAGGGAAAATTTTTGACCTTTTTATGGGCCTGAATTTCAAATCGTTCCAGTAATTGATCAATAACCAAATCAATTTTTTTATCCAGCTCAATAAAAAACAGTTCTTTGTCTCCTTGACTATTTAAGGCAATACGGGGCAAATTAATGGTGGTGAAGCTCAGATTCCCGCGGCCATAGGTGATTTCCCGATTGGTATCATGGACATTTCCAATCACCCGGGTGCGGCAGCCCATATAGGCTATTTCTGTTTCCGGTTGACCTTCTTTGTAATACTTCAGGTTGTAGGGTGCATCCAGAAAGGAGAAATTGGGAAACAATCGCTTGGCACTAACCCGGCAGGCCAATTTGAACAAATCATAATTGGGGTCCCAGGGATTATAGTTCACCCCTTCTTTGACCTTAAAAATATGAATCGGAAAGATCGGCGTCTCCCCATTGCCCAGACCAGCCTCAGTAGCCAGCAACAGGTTTTTTATCACCAACCGCCCTTCGGTAGAACTATCCATACCATAATTAATCGAACTAAAGGGGATTTGGGCCCCGGCTCGGCTGTGCATCGTGTTCAGGTTATGGACAAACGCTTCCATTGACTGATAGACACTACGGTCGATTTCCCGCTCGGCATTTTCCATTGCAAAGCCTTGCACCCGGTTAATGACATTGGCGTCAACAATCCATTGGGCCAGGCTCCGGGCTTCTGCTTCTTGATAACCTTTGGGTTGATTTAATTCGGGTCTTAACCCCAGTTTCTTTTCGATGTCCGTGCCGATGGCTTTAACCTTTGCTAAGGCATTCTTTGTCTCTGTTAATAAGGTTAAGGCCTTGGCAAGGTTCTCCTGATAAAGCCGGACAAAGGTTTTTTTTACCCCCGGAACCATGGCATAGTCAAAATTGGGAATGCTCTGTCCGCCATGCTGATCATTCTGGTTCGACTGGATGGCAATGCAGGCCAGAGCCGAATAGCTTTGAATATCATTGGGTTCGCGCAGATGTCCATGGCCAGTAGAAAAACCATTTTTAAACAGCTTTTCCAAATCAATCTGAGTGCAGGTCGTCGTCAGGGTTAGAAAGTCCATATCATGAATGTGGATTTCACCGGCTTTATGAGCGGCTGAATGCTCTGGATTCAAGACAAACATTTCATAAAACTGCTTGGCGCCCTCTGACCCGTACTTCAGCATCGTGCCCATAGCGGTGTCCCCGTCAATATTGGCATTTTCTCGTTTTACATCATTATCCTTAGCGTCCTTGAAGGTCAGGTCTTCATATATTTTCATCAGCCGGGTATCCATCTCCCGAATTCGGGTTCGTTCAGCCCGGTATAGAATATACTCCTTGGCCGTTTTGGCGTGTCCGGTTTCAATCAGGATTTTTTCCACCGCATCCTGAATTTCTTCCACTGTTGGCGCATTCGTATTCATTTCCTGCTCAATATAAATGGTAACCCGCTCGGCCAGATCCATGGCCGTCTGATAATTCTGGCCGCCGATTTCACTGGCTGCCTTGAAAATAGCGTTGGCAATTTTTTCAATGTTAAACGGGGCTTCTCGTCCGTCTCTTTTTCTAATTTTTGTAATCATTCTGGTCGTTTCCTTCTTTCCTGCTAGTCTTTTTGTTGTTTTAGGCATGCAAAAACCCCTCAACGGCGTGGTCAAGAGGCATAATGATACATTGAACACCCTCTATCACGCGTAGAGTCTGGTGCATTTAATAACGGCGGGTAATCTGACTCCGGTTTGAACGTTCAGAAACAAACAGCTTAACCTGTTTATTTTCTTTTAACATCTCACCATTACAGCGGCGGGACCGTGCAGGATTCACACCTGCTTCCCCCAAACTGCACCTGTTGGCACAGCACCATTATCTCCTTATTTTGTTGTTTGTATTTTATCACATACAAGATGTAGTGTCAAACTGATTTATAATGCAAACGTTAATCACTATTTCAATCAAGTAACATCATCCCTATCGTGAACTTTTTCGCTTGTTTATGATAACATAAATTTAAAAATTTCTACCGTTAAATTTTTTGCAAACCCTTTCAAATTTTGCTAGTCTTAACTTTCTTCAGAAATATATATATTCGGCTGATAAGTATTGACAGACAAAAATAGGTAAGGTATTATCTATTAAGGTAAGGTCTTACCTTAATAGAAGCGAGGAGGTTATATTTTGGACCATATCGACTCAATGACCGATCAAAAATTTATCTTTGGCAGTGTTCAAGTCGTTGCCAACCAGATGACCACCCAACTGGAGCGGGAACTAAGAGAATACAATCTAACAACCAAGCAGTGGCTGCTCACGATTGTCGTTGCGAATACCTTTGATCATAACCCCACCATCAAAGAAGTCGCCAAAGGAATGGGCAGTTCTCATCAGAACGTCAAGCAGGTAGCTCTGAAGTTAGAACAAAAAGGCTTCATTGTTATGGAAAAAGACCCTCAAGATGCCCGAATCACCCGGATCAAACTAACCGACGCCGTCGATTCTTTCGGTAACGAAAGTCAGGCGAAAGCAGTGATTTTTACTGAAAAATTATTTAACGGCATCTCGGCAGAGGAGCTGGCTATGACTCGGTCAACCCTTGCAAAGATACTGACAAACCTGGAAAAGATGGATCAAGAATCAAGATAACAGGAGGAAAATACGTGAAAAAAGCAATGATTATTATTCTGGGCGTATTGGTACTAGTAGGTGCCGGCGGATTTTTTTATCTCACCAGCGGCCTGGAATCCGGGGAAAACCTGGCAATCAATCCGGTGGATCTACAAAAAATTGAAGATGGCACCTATGCCGGTGTTTACGAATCTGGACGTTGGACCAATGAGGTTGCCGTCAGTGTGGCCAATCATCAGATTACATCAATTGATGTGGTCAAATCCGTCACCATGGAATCTCCAGATGTGACCAGTACGATTATCAACCAAGTCATTAAAATACAAAATACCACTGTCGATACAGTCAGCGGTGCCACGGTTACCAGCAAAGCCTATCTCAAATCCATTGAAAATGCCTTAACTCAATAAGATGCAAAGAAAGGAAATGCCCATGAAAACCATGATACTTTATGCCAGTAAATATGGCTTTACCGCGGACTGCGTCGCAGAACTAAAAAAGAACTTAAACGGAGAAACCCGACTCGTCAATATCAATTCCGATAAAATTCCCGCTCTGGACGACTACGATACAGTCTTAATCGGCGGTTCTATTTACATTGGACAGATTGACAAGAAAATAAAGAAATACTGTCTTTCACATTTAGATGAACTGAAAAACAAAACTCTGGGCTTTTTTATCTCCTGTGGTTCGGCTGAAACAATTGATACTTATTTTAAAGACTCTTTTACCGACATTCTGCTCGAAAAAGCCCTTACTCTCGATAATTTTGGTGGCGAAATGAGACCGGATAAAATGAAGTTTTTTCATAAGTTCGTGTCAAACATGGTCGAGAAGTCTGCCCAAAAGGATAACACGTCTCCGATGAAGCCGTTGCCCGAAAGCATTCTTCGGATGGCAAATACGATCAATACTCATTCCTGACCGCCACTATCTTCAACTGGCTCGATTGTATCCAGCAGTAGCTTCATAGCCGCCACAAACTGAGAATAGAAATTGATGATTTCTTTTTCTGCCCCGCTTTCAAGTGCTTTCTGGAAGTCTTTGGCGATTTCAAACAGTTGTTTGGCACCAATGCTTCCAGAACTGCTTTTAACCTTATGAACGATCTGGGCTGCCTCCTGAAAGCTTTCAGCTTTGATGGCAAAATCCAGATTTGCTATCACTTCCTGATTTTCATTGAAATAGGCTTTTAAAACACGCTCATAAAGTACCGCGTTGTCTCCCATGTATCGGAGTCCTTCTTCCCGGTCAAGCACCGGGGCATCCGCCACTTTTCGGCTGTTTTGTTCGATGCTCTGGCTGTTAGCTTCTTTAATTCTGTTTTCTTTGCCCTTTATTTCAGCGCTTGCAATTTTTCGGATGGTTTCCACAAATTTTTCGGGATTAAAGGGTTTACTGATATAGTGATGAATACCATAAGATTCGCATTTTTCCTTAACCCTCTCAATCACATCAGCCGTTATGGCCACAATCGGAATCTCAACCGAAAGTTCCCTGATTTGCTGGGCTGCTTCATAACCGTTAAGTACTGGCATATGCAGATCCATTAGAATTAAATCAATCTCTGTGCGATGTACCTTAAACAGATCAATCCCTTCTTGCCCGTCATTACCCAACCAGACCCGGAATCCCGCCGGCTCCAGTAATGATTTTGCAATAAGCTGATTGGTTTTATTGTCTTCTACTACCAGAATACCATAATTATTTTCAAGGCTATCCTTATCTTCCTGTTTAAATACCTGATTGGCGACAATGGCTTTGGTTCTGAAAATTTCCAGAATACCATTGTATAAAACTGATGGGATAATCGGCTTTCCGATACCGATATCCACCCCCTGGCTATCCAGTTTATCAAACAAGTCTTCCCGCATCATTGGCAACAGCATAATAACCCTGGGCTTTTTCAAGATTTTCCTGTTGTCCTGAATCATTTCCACAAACTTGAACCCACCGCCGGCAGGGGTATCATAATCCAGAATCAGCAGATCAAAGGGCTCTGAAAACTTACCATTTTCCAACTCCAGCATATTGACGGCACTGGCCGGAGAAGTTGTCAGTTCACAATGCATCCCAAAGGCGCCTAAGTAACTGTCAATTATATTCATATTTGCGCCGGTCTTTTCCAGTACCAGCGTTTTAATGTCATTGAAATACAAGGATGAGACCTGTTGTTCATATTCCTGCTCTTTTATCTGATCTTTTTCCAATGATAATTCAACGATAAACGTTGAACCTTCGCCCTCTGTACTGTAAACCGCGATCTCTCCATTCATCATTTCCACCAGACTTTTAACAATCGAAAGGCCCAGCCCGGTACCACCAAAACGACGATTAATGCTGGCATCACCCTGGGCAAAGGGTTCGAAAAGGTTTTTTATCTGTTCATCAGACATGCCAATGCCGGTATCACTAACCGTAAAGGCGAGGTGGTAAAAATTGGATTCTCGCGCTACCAATCGGATATCAACCGCGACTTCCCCAGTCATTGTAAACTTGGTGGCATTGTTGATCAGGTTTAGTAAAATCTGTTCAATCCGTTTAGCATCGCCAAAATAACAGTTTGGTATTTTCGGATCCTTACTCAATTTAAAGCCAAGTTGTTGCTCTTCAATTTTATAAGAAACAATGTTAATCACATCCTGAATCACCAGATCCAGATTAAACGCAACACACTCCAATTCGATTTTTCCAGCTTCAATTTTTGAAAAATCAAGAATGTCATTAATGATACTGAGCATTGTATTGGCCGATTGGGTAATGCGATCTAAATATATCTTCTGGGTCAGGGTTACCTGCGTTTTCTTTACCAGATATGCCATACCGGTAATCGCATTAAGAGGGGTTCTGATTTCATGGGACATCCGTGCCAAAAAACTGGATTTGATATTATTGGCGGCCTCGGCTTCCAGTTTGGCCTGTTCCAGATCCGTCTGAATTTTTTTACGCTTTTCAATTTCTCTTCGCAGTCTCAAAATCCAGTAAATTGAGACCAGCCAGATTAGTATAATCACCCCGCTGATTATCAGGATCGCCTGATAAATGGGTCCGTAATCTGGTTCCACCGTGGCCCCAACCCACTTACTGTTAATGGCAATCCGCTCTTCCGGCGTAATGGTTGCCAGGGTTTTATCAATAATGCCAATCAGCACCGGCCAGTCATTACGCACGCTAAAATATAACCCCTGTTGTTGCTCGGCTTCAAAAGCAACGTATTTCAAATTGGTCAAACCGGTTGAATTAATAAGGTAGTTGGTGGTCGCCAGATTCCCCATAAAAGCCGTTTCTGTGCCGTTGGCAACGGCGGTTAGGGCCGCTTCGACGGAATCGTACAGGCTTAGATTAATCTGCGGGTACTCGGCCAGATAGCTGTGATGGGAGCTATTCTTTTGAACTGCCACCGTTTGCCGGTATAGATCTTCAATACTACTGATATTTTCGGTCGACTCTCTGATAACAATAACCCGTTTAAAATAATAATACGGTTCTGAAAATAAAAAATACTGTTCTCTGGCCGACGTTTTAGAAATCGCCGGAAGCATATCGACCTCACCATGAAGGGCTTTTTCATAAGCTTCGGTCCAGGTCAGCCCTTTAATCACTTGCATCTCTAAGCCTGTTTTTTCGCTGATTATTTCAAGATAATCTGAGGTAATACCCTGATAGGTGCCATCGTTATCAAAAAATTCAAAGGGCACAAACATCGGATCAACGCCCAGGCGGATCACCGGATGCTCCTCCATAAAGGCCAGCTCTTCTGCTGTCCAATCGATGCTATCATCACGGGCATAACAAAAAGAAGGGAAACCGATAATCAAGATAAGTAACATGATTAAGCGACCCAACCTTTTCATCACAATGTCTCCACTTCATGGATCTCCTGTATAAATTTACGGGAAATCTCAGCTACCTGCTCTTTAATTTCCAAAAATCCCACCACGATATCAGGATCAAAATGCTTGCCACTTTCGCTTATGATCAAATCAATGCTGTAGTCAAAATCATAAGCCGGTTTATAAATTCGTTTGCTGGTCAGGGCATCATAAACATCAATAATAGCCATCAGACGTCCCGGCAGAGGAATCGCACCCCCCAATAACCCATTGGGATAACCAGTTCCGTCATATTTTTCATGATGCGCACCGACAATTTCCATCGCCGTTTTGATAAAGCTGGGAACGTCTTCATCGCAATAGATTTCGTTTTGCAGCGCGTTGACTCCGTAGTTCACATGTTTTTTCATGATCGTAAACTCATCATCCGTGAGCCTTCCGGGTTTTAATAAAATATTATCGGGAATACCTACCTTGCCGATATCATGGAGAGGCGTGGTGGTTACCAGCTCCTTGACATAGGCTTCGGTAAGGATGTCTTTGTATTTATCCTTCGTTTTTAAATGGTCACAAAGAATTTTCATAATCAATTGGGTTCTGATCGTATGTCTGGATGATTCAACATTGCGAACTTCCAGTAGCCCAACCAGGGCCTGGATGGTAATATCCCGAGTCGCTGCCACCTCTCTGGTTTTCTTTAAAACCATGGCATCCAGCCGCTCATTATCCTGCTCAATCATTTTTTGAACCTGTTTTAATTTGATATGAATATTAATCCGAATCAGCAGCGACTGAATATTGAGTGGTTTTCTGATATAGTCAACCGCCCCTAATTCCAGACCTTTGACCTCATTGTCAATCTCGTCATAGTTTGTCAGAATAATGGTGCGGATCTTTCGAAACTCCGGATTTTCCTGCATTGCTTCTAGCACCTCAAAACCATTCATTCTGGGCATGTTTAAATCAAGAATCACCAGATCGATATCCGGGTTTTTTTCAATCAACGCCATGGCATCCAATCCATCACAGGCGGTCAGCGTATGATAATCCGCTAACATGGTGCTGATAATCAGCCGATCCGTGGTTGAATCATCCACAATCAATATCTTTGTGCTCATTGTTCCCCCCTAAGCTTTTTTTGATTGATTCCTTGATCACTATTTATTTCATTTTATCATAATGATGCTTGTTTTTTTCAGTTCAAACTAATATTCTTAATTTACCCCGTCTCCCCACGCTTAAACGGTGACTTAAAAAAGTTTCAAAATCCAATTAGATTTTGAAACTTTTTTAATGTGCTTTTATTATAAGGTAAGCGGATTAAAACACGCCCAAAGTACCACTTTTTAGTTATGCCTGTGATGATTTAAATTACCCAATCAAAGGCTGCCATGGACTGTTCCTTTGTTTCATGTCCAGAAAAATGGAGTTCTGGTGTTTTTATGCTAACCTTTGTCCCTTCCAGCACTGATTTTGTAATAAATACATTACTGCCAATGACAACCCCTTTTCCAACAACCGTCTCGCCCCCCAAAATGGAGGCCCCTGAGTAAACGGTCACCTCATCTTCCAGACAGGGATGGCGTCGCACCCCTCTTAATTTTTGTCCACCTCGGGTTGAGAGTGCCCCCAGGGTCACACCCTGATAAATTTTTACATGCTCACCAATAATGGCGGTTTCCCCAATAACCACACCAGTGCCATGATCAATGAAAAAATACTTGCCGATGGTGGCCCCGGGATGGATGTCAATACCAGTAATATTATGAGCGTATTCACTCATAATTCTGGGGATCAGTGGCACCGAGAGTTTGTAAAGTTCATGAGCGAGGCGGTGAATGCTGATAGCAAAAACGCCCGGATAACAAAACACAATTTCATCTTTACTCTTTGCAGCAGGATCTCCATCAAAGGCGGCAATCACATCGGTTGCCAGAAACTCCCGGATCTGAGGGATTTTGCTCATAAATTCGTAGCAGATTCTTTCCGCTTCCAGTCGATAATGTTCTTCATCCCGATTTTCTGCTCCCCCGGCCTGATGCTTAAGTGCCAGGGCAAACTGTTTGGTCAGACTTTCAATAATACAGACCAATAACTCTCCAATGTGGTAATCCTGTATTTCTCTGCGAAAATTAGTTCTACCAAAATAACTGGGGAAAACAAGCTGCCGCAAGGCTTTTGTTGTATCGATAATCACACTTCGGTTGGGTAAAAAGCCTAAATCATGGGGCGCTATATAACATTCCTTTTTATAACTCTCTGAAATACTGTCTACCAGGACGCCTATTTTTGTTTTATATTCGTTACTCATGACGTTACCTTCTCTTTTCTCTTATTTTTGTTCTTTTGAATCGATCATTAAACCAAATTAAGTTTCCTTAAAAATTTATCTTTATTATACTACAAAATCCATCTAAGTCTGGAAAAACAACAAGGATTAACCCCTTTAAATTCTAGGGGTTAATCCTCGGTTTTATTTCTTACCTGGTAGTTAGTACCTATATACCGCAGCAAGATCGCTTTGGGTTGGCATCTCTTCCTTTTCTAAAATCAACACCTCACCGCCCCGGCTCAGAACCACCTCAGCCATGTCATCGTAGACATCCCCGACTCGGGGGTTCTCAATTTTGCCCTGGACGATAGTGCCCTGATTGGGATCAAAAAGTCCCGGATGAACGGTGTTTTCCTCCAGGTATAGGGTGGCGACCCGACCTTCGGCAATGGCTCTACCAATTTGGACCAAATCATCGGACCCCAAGTCCTTGGCGTGAGCTTCGGTAAAAATGTCCATTCGTTCTTTTAATTCCTTTTTAAACAGTTCCTTCATCACGCTTTGGATTTTTTCTTGAAAACTCTTTTTATCCAGTGACACGCCATCAATTTTTATCCCGTGATCAATCAGATAATTATTCTTTGACAGCTTTCTGAATTCACCCTGATGTTCATCTAACCCCACCAGGATCAGTGGTATCTTATATGTATGGGAATACTGTTCTAGAATAAAGGCATCAACATAACGGAAAAATTTTTCCTGATCAACCTTCCGCTCATCTTTGGCACCGCCATGGCCATGATACATCGCTTGGTCTCCACCAATACTGGCCACGGAAAGATGAGGAGCGGTTTTTTCGGTTCCCAAAACCCCTTCCATGGTTGAGTCTTGTTCTGCCACCGGTATTTCATGGATTCCATAGCGATCAGCTTCATAGAGGATAAAATTATCCCGATTGAGTCCTAACACGTGATAATGACCATAAGATTGAAAACTCCTTAAGATCGGTTTTATATAATAGCTGTCTGACACAATTGCCAGGCTTTTTGTTTTTACTGGCAGCTTATAGACAATGCATTCTTCTTCATCACCCAGAATTGCCAAACTTTCAGTGGCACCTTCCCAGAACAATGCATCCTCCTCCATTTCTTTAAACAGCAAAAACAACTCTTTAAATCCTTTGAATTCCTTGTCTTTTAATGAAGCCTGGACTTCTTTGACGAGATTTTTAAAACGGATGGGATTTTCCAGACGATCCGGTTTCTTTATGTTTGTTTCCACATAGATGGAAATAACCGGCCTCTTTCCTTTTTCCATCATGGGATGGGGAAATTCTCTAATGATTTGATAGTTCATCTACAAATCCTCCTCTCTGATTTATAAAGTATTTACCCGTTTTTTTTACTAAATCACACTTTTTTTCATCGCTGCTAAATAAGCACGGCCCTTCCAAGTGATTATACGTCTCTTAAACCTTCTTAATTTTAAAGACTGTTATCCTTTCTCGATTTATTAAACACAAAAAAAGAAGGCGCGTTTTCCTCACCTTCTTTTTTTGTAATTATGTTTTAGCACGTCTTTTTTAAGCATTAACTCTAAGATTACAGTTTTTAGCTGAATTTTTATAAGTTCAGGAAATATTGCTCATCTAAAATAAATACTGGCGAGCCGTCCTTGGAACGCTTCCCTAAAAATAAACTTTCGTGAGATTGATGGGTCACCGAATCCAAGGTGGTTTCCCGATCTTCTTCAATCGGTTCGATAGCAAATACCTCATCTACAGTCAGTCCGATTTCTTTGCTACCTGTGGAATCTTCAAGAACAATGACAACTTCCCGTTTGGTATCTGAATATTCCCTACATAACGAATTAAAAAGGTTAATCATTTTTTTTAATTCGCGGTTTTTGGCTTTGTTAATGGTTTCCGAAGCTTTGTCATATTCGCCCTTATCAACAAGGTTTCGAACCTCAACCCCCACGGCATGTATTTGTTTATGTGGCGCGTCAAATTTTTTCAACAAATGATTTAAGGTCAGGTCATTCGTTTCAAAGTGATCATACCATTTGCCAAAGGCACAGGCATGCGGATCTGTGGTTAGCTTAAACTCACGCTTTTCCAAAACGGAGTTTTCCAGTTCATTAAGCCAGTTGATATGATCTTCCTTTCGGGTTTTCATTAGCATTTTTAATTTTGCAATTTCCTCTTCTACTGTCGGCAGACCGTAAAATTTCCGGGTATCAATAATTGGTACAATTCTCCCCCGTAAATTAACTGCTCCCTTCATGTAGTCGGACATACCTGGCATCCGAATTAAATTTTCGATAATAAAAATGGATTGAATGTACTGACTGGACACACCATAGACACTCTGTTCCAGATTAAAAAGCGCCCATGGGTATGTTGTTGTCTCTAATTCACTCATTGCAGGCCTCCCGATTTATATTGTGTTGATTAAATGTTTATTACAAACTCGTTAAACTCTATGTTAGTTAAACCTGCTTAAATAGTCAAGAAAAAAGATTGTTAATTTTAAGAAAAAAACACCGCTGTCGCTATTGCAAAATAATACCCTAACCCGACTTTGACAAACCCACCAAACAATGCTAAGATTGCCTTATTAAACTGAAAACGTTATATTGTTGCTATTATCCTGACCGAAAAGATTTTTCTGACCGGAAAGGTGCGAAATTGGCAAGTTTATTTGATTTAATATTTTTTATATTTTATTTTAATAAACATCCTAATGCTATTACGCTCTCTTTCCGTCCTTTTTTCGGAAAGAGAGTTTTTTTATCTTTGATTTTGTTGAAATGAGGAAAAAAATGCGAACAGAACACGATTTATTGGGCCAACGGGACGTGCCCGTTGATGCTTACTACGGCATCCATACCGTTCGGGCCCGGGAAAATTTTTCTATCACCGGCATTCCCATTCATAAAGAGTTAGTGGAAGCCCTGGTGGTGATCAAGAAAGCGGCAGCCCTTACCAATATTAGCATTGGTGCCCTGGATGCAAAAAAGGGCGAAGCCATCACGGCAGCCTGTGACGAGATCCTAGCCGGCGCGCTGCGAAGCCAGTTTGTCGTGGATTGTATGCAGGGGGGCGCCGGCACCTCTGCCAATATGAATGTCAACGAGGTGATTGCCAACCGGGCCATTGAGCGCCTGGGCGGACAAAAAGGAGATTATCATTTGATTCATCCCCTGGATCATGTCAATCTTCACCAATCCACCAATGATGTCTTTCCAACGGCGGTACGGATTGCCGCCATCCGACTGTTAAAGCCGGTGGCTGAATCCTTTGCCAACCTGCAATCAGCGCTCCAGGAAAAAGAAGAAGAATTCTCCCGGGTCATCAAAGCCGGACGGACTCAGCTTCAGGATGCGGTACCGGTAACCCTGGGCCAGGAGTTTGGCGCCTGGGCTCAGGCTATTTCCCGGGATCGCTGGCGACTTTACAAAGCCGAAGAACGACTCAGGCAGGTAAACATCGGTGGTACTGCCGTAGGCACCGGATTAAATGCGCCCCGTTC
This sequence comes from Acetobacterium sp. KB-1, assembly GCF_003260995.1. Lineage (NCBI taxonomy): Bacteria > Bacillati > Bacillota > Clostridia > Eubacteriales > Eubacteriaceae > Acetobacterium > Acetobacterium sp. KB-1. Next base: position 2,916,588 of record NZ_CP030040.1, on the reverse strand, counting down.
TTACATCTTTACGATGATTGAAAAACTCCGGGATCTCACCGGCATCAGCCTGGCCCGGACCGATTACATGATGGATCCGACCCAGAACTGCGATGTCTTTGTGGAAGTTTCCGGCCTGTTAAAAACCGCCGCCGTCAACCTGTCCAAAATTGCCAATGATCTGCGACTGCTTTCCTCGGGCCCTTACACCGGCATTGGTGAAATCACCTTACCCGCAGCGCAGGCCGGGTCTTCAATTATGCCGGGAAAGGTCAATCCGGTCATTCCTGAGGCTGTCAATCAGGTGGCCTTTCAGATTATCGCCAATGACACCGCGATTACTCTGGCCGCCATGTCGGGGCAATTAGAACTCAATGCCTTCCTGCCAGTGATTGCCAAAAATCTGTTTGAAGAACTTAATCTGCTCGATCACACCCTGCCGATCTTTATTAAACGCTGCATTGAGGGAATCACCGCCAACACGCAAACCTGTCGGGAAAATCTGGAAAACAGTACCGTGATGCTCACTGCCCTCACGCCCATTCTCGGGTATGACAAGGGCACCGAAGCGGCCCTGATATTAAAAGAAACGGGACAATCCATTCGCGATATTATCCTTGAAAAAAATTGGATGACCGCGGCTGAACTCGAGGCCCTTTTAAAACCGGAACGACTGACCTCACCCAGTACAGATAAAAAGCACTGATCGAAAGGAAATAAAAAGTTATGAATGTGAATAGCATGAATGAAACCCCCATGTCCAGCCGGATGGCGATTGGTCTTTTTGGCAAACGAAATGCTGGAAAGTCTTCGCTGATCAATGCCCTCACCGACCAATCGGTGGCGGTTATTTCGGATGTGGCCGGAACCACCACTGACCCGGTTTACAAAACCATGGAACTGCTGCCGATTGGCCCGGTCGTCTTTATTGACACCGCCGGTCTGGACGACACCGGAGAACTGGGGATGTTGCGAATTGAAAAAACCTACGAGGTGCTCAGGAAATGTCATTTTGCCATTGTGGTCGCTGATATTGAAACCGGCATTACTGAATTTGAAGAAGAATTTATTGACCAGTTAATTAAGCGAAAAATCCCCAGCGTTTTTGTGCTTAATAAAGCCGATAAGGGTTGTCCTGCTCCTGAAGAAATTGAAGCTTTGAAAAAAACACTTAAAATCCCCTTATCCTTTACCAGTGTTTATAATGGTAGCGGGATTAAAGCCGTTAAGCAAATGATCATCGACCACGCCAACTATGAAGATGTCGAACCAGCGCTGGTTGGGGATCTGATCGAATCCGGTGATATGGTGGTACTGGTTACCCCGATCGACAAATCCGCTCCCAAAGGCCGACTGATTCTGCCCCAGCAGCAAACCATCCGGGACATCCTTGAAAAAGATGCGGTGGCCATGATCACCAAGGAACACGAGCTAAAACACACCCTGGAAAACCTGGCTAAGCCTCCAGCTCTTGTCATCACTGATTCCCAGGCCTTTCTGAAGGTCTCGGCCGACACCCCAGCCGATATACCGCTGACCTCCTTTTCGATCCTGTTTGCCCGCCAAAAAACGGATCTGGCCGAAATGGTTAAGGGGATCAAACGGATTGAACAATTAGCCCCCGGGGATAAGGTGCTGATCGTCGAAGGCTGTACCCATCACCGCCAGGCCGATGATATTGGCAAGGTCAAAATCCCTCGCTGGATCCGCCAGATTACCGGCTGTGATATTGAATTTCACTGGGCTTCGGGCGCTCATTATCCCAAGGATATTGGCGAATATGCGGTTATTGTCCACTGCGGCGGCTGTATGCTCAACCGCCGGGAAATGCAGTACCGGGTTCACACCGCCAGAAATAAAGGGGTTCACATCACCAACTACGGGATGCTGATTGCCTATGTACAGGGCATCTTAAGCCGAGCTCTGGAGCCCTTCCCGGCCGCCAAACTGGCCTTGGAAGAAAATCAGTTAAACTGAATAAACCGACATCCTGATGCCTTAATCAGGATGTCGACCCATTTTGTCGCAGCACCGCTGCCATCTCATCTGCCGGCAATGGATGATAGTAATAGAAGCCCTGTATCGTGTCACACTGATTTTCTTTTAGAAAATTAACCTGTTCTTCGGTTTCAGCTCCTTCGGCAATTACATTTATTCCCAGATTTTTAGCCAGCTGGATAATTGTATTGACGATCGCCTGATCTTTTTCATTTCCGACGACGCCATCAATAAACTGCTTATCAATTTTCAGCTGGTCAACAGGCAGTCCTTTTAATCGGCTCAGAGATGAGTATTCGGTGCCGAAATCATCAATGGAAAGATATACCCCCAGCTTTTTTAGCTCGCTTAATATACAAATAACATAGCTGGATTTGTTGATGGCAATGTTTTCGGTCAGCTCCAATTCCAGATGCTTCGGTTTTAAATCGGCTTTTTTTAGTATCTTTTTAATCATGCCAATCAGCATCGGATTTCCAAATTGGCTAGCTGAGATATTAACAGCGATCCGTACCTGAGGCAGACCACTGTCCTGCCAAGCTTTATTTTGACTGCATGCTGTTTTTAACACCCATTCGCCAATGGGATTAATTAGCCCCGTTTGTTCGGCCAGAGGAATGATCACCTTGGGTAGAATTATCCCCAATTCAGGATGATTCCATCTCAGCAATGCCTCGACGGCGACGATCTTTCCGGTTTGCAAACAAACCTGTGGTTGATAGTAAACCTGCAATTCCTTATTTTCCAAAGCATGATACAAATTGCTGGTGAGCTTATTTCTTAACTTCACTTCTTCTTTAATCAGTAATGAACATAATACATAATTGTTTTTTCCCTTTTCTTTCGCCTTATACATGGCAATATCGGCATTTTTTATCAATTCTTCGGTCGTTTCTCCATCCTTCGGATAAATCGCAACACCGGCATTAGCAGAGATATAGAATTCCTGGCCATTGACGATAAAGGCATGCTTAAATAAACCGGTCATCCGGCTGGTTACCTTTACGACCTCCTTTTCGCGGGAAATATTACTTAGCATGATTAAAAATCCGTCTCCCTCAAAACGACAAACCGTATCGGTTTGCTTTATTGATCGGACCAACTTCTGACTAACCTGAACCAAAAGTTCACTGCTACCCTCATGGCCCATGATATCATTGACGGTTTTAAAGCTATCAATATCCAAATAGATGATTCCGATCATTTCTTCTGTTTTTTTGGCTATTTCAATTTGCTCTGCAACACGTTCGCCAAAGAGTAACCGGTTAGGCCTTCCCGTTAGCTGATCATAGTAGGCGAGATAGGCAATCTCTTTTTCTGACTCAATCTTTAACATCGCGTCAGCTAAAAGATTGGCGATAATTTCCAGTAGATCCTTATGCTTGTCGCTAATCGTTTTCTCTTCTTTATCGATATTAAAGGCCAAAAACCCCCGAACATCGCCCTTGTAGGCAATGGGGATGGCTATGGTCACATTGCTGCAATAGTGTAAATCCTGATCATCGTCATTTTTTTCTCCCGGCTTACTTTCTTTATCAAAACGATAAGCGACTTTATTGGCCAATATTTCACTAATCCAGTCCGGAGCATCCGCTACGGCCATATCCTGATGTTTTTTTTTGTGAGACCCAAGCCCTTCTCTTCGCCACTCACTCTTGCAGTTGAACCTTTTTTTATCCTCACTAAAAAAGCATCGGCAGGCCCGATCTACGTCAAAAATATCGCCGCTTTTAGCCAACCATTTATCGGTTATCACATCAAAATTTTCTTTATTAACATTCAAAAAATCGGTGGATACCTGGGCGACCATTTTTTGAATCTTAATTTGTTCAGTATTCTCTTTCAAACGCTTAACGTATAAATCGTTGACAAAAAAGGCGACCCAAATCCCGATGCCAAACAGACCGATTCTAACGATATGATCCTTGCTATCAATATTCACAATCACCTGGGGATTGATGATAAATACCAGAATCTGAGTTAAAAATATTGATACGGTAATCCCGACGATGGCAATACGATTATTAAATACAAGGGCAATCAAAATCAGGATAAAGGGAAATGCCCAGATCGTCATACTGGCTGAACTGATAAACCGGAGCGTGATCACCGGAATGACAGCTACCAGAATCGCCAGAATAATCTTATTCTGATACTTCTTCACTATCGCCATCCGTTGAATGATCTGAACGGCCAGTCCGATAATCAAAAGCAGGCTGCTGAATTGCAAAATTACCGTGAGATCGCCGCGTTTTTCCAAAAAATACTGAGAAATGATATTTAAAAAGCTGCCCGCAATAAAGGCCCCGGTCAGATAATCATAGATTTTTTTACGTGAAGCTGTATTTAAAATTATTTCGTCCTTGCTAAATGCCTTCATTTTCACCCATCCGTATTTTTTTATTGAATAAAAAATACCAGGCGTCACGATGTACATGATATTTGGAATCAACTGAAAAACAGCGATGGTCAAAAATAGTTGACTAAACACCTCTAAAATAATGCCTACTCCAAGCGAAACGAAAAAACACAGCAAGATAAATCGTCCCTGTTTTTTATTGTGCTGATTTTGGGTGTTTTTTGTCCAGTCAGCTAATAGCACCAGCCCCACCAGGATGCAGCCAAAGTAGTATAGGTTATAAAACTGATCCCAGACATTATTTCCCAAATGATTGATCCATCCAAAGGACGTACTTACTAAGTTATACTGAATAATGGCTAAGTTCCGGGCCAGCGCAAAAACGTAAATTATCACTGCCGCCGGTATATAGATCAGAAAATAAAGCCACCCCTGTTTTAACAGCTTATTCCGGTGGGTCAGAATTAACAAATAATGCAGGAGAATTCCCGGAAAGGTTCCCCAGCCCAATGCCGAAACCCGCCGCCAGAATAAACAGGTCTCATGATCCGGAGCCGAAACAGCCAGAGCAAAACCAATAGCCCAGACACTCATAAAAGTACACAATACAAAAAAAGTCGATAACTTTTTTCTTTTGAATTATTCAAAACAACATAGCTGCCAAAAAAACCATAGCTGCAACCAAGCATGAAAAATATAAACGAAATCAGTAATGGTAATGCTTCCACAATTGCTCCTTTCCTATGACAAGATTTTGATCACAAGAATTAAGATGTCGCTGTATTTTTGATTCATACCCATAAATTTTCTAATCTTTCAAATATCTGCTCATCTGACTTGGTCTTAAATATTTAACATGTTCCAAACCTTCTTCGTGATTTTTTGGTGTACACTCAACTTGAAACTGCAAAACATAAAATAGATTTTATGGAGGTTTTTTATGCCAAAAACGTATGTACTTGATACCAATGTATTGATTCAATCCCCCCATGCGCTGTTCGCCTTCGAGGATAACCGAATTGTGCTGCCCATTGCCGTGCTGGAAGATTTGGACAAACTTAAAAACGAGGACGGTGAGCGGGGCGCCAACTCCCGACAGTCCATCCGCTTTTTGGAGCAATTGCGACAAAGGGGTAATTTGTTTGAAGGCGTCAGTCTGGACAATGGCGGAACAGTTAAGATCGAAGCAAATTTCGCTTCAATTGATCTTCCTTATGGTTTTCAGAGCAACTCCAATGATAACCGGATTTTAAAAGTCTGCAAGGGTCTCATTAATCAGGACGAGCCGGTAACTCTAATCACAAAAGATATTCTCCTCCGCTTAAAGTCCCAGATGCTTTCGATCCCCACCGAGGATTTCACCGCCGAACAATCCCCTCTTTTGCAGGACCAATACACCGGACGCATGGAAGTGTATGTCCCAGACGAAAAAATGGAAGATTTAAAGAAAAAAGGAATCGCCATTGAAAATTTATATTATCTGGATGCCCATAAAAATAAAACGGCTGTTGTCCCTGAATATAATCAGTTTTTTATTATCCATTCTGATATCAATGAAAGAAAAACCCTTCTTGGCCGATATAATGGCAAAAAGATTGTTGGTTTAAAAAGCCAGAATCAGGAACCTTTTGGGGTAAAACCTAAAAATGTCGGCCAGCGTTTTTTACAGGAAGCCCTGATGCAGGACGCCGAAACCGCACCACTGGTCATTGTGAAGGGCACTGCTGGAACGGCGAAAACCTTCTATTCTCTGGCTGTCGGTCTCCATCAAACCTTAGACCCGGATTTTACGGGCTATCGCAAGATATTAGTAACCCGACCCAATGTTCAATTTGATGATGAAATTGGCTTTCTTCCCGGCAATGAGCAGGAGAAAATTGCTCCGCTTCTCCGCCCCATTATTGATAATCTGGAAGTTCTGATGGATCGCAGTGACAAATCCCGGTTCCAGAATGAAATCGAAATGCGAAAAAAAATTGAAGAGCTTTTTGAACGCGGCATTATTACCGCCGAAGCGATGAATTTCATCCGGGGCCGCTCCATTACTCACACCTACCTGATTATCGATGAAGCCCAGAACCTCACCCCCAAACAAGTTAAAGGAATTATAACCCGTGTCGGCAAGGGTACCAAAGTGATTTTACTCGGTGACCCACAACAGATCGACCACCCTTTACTGGATGAAAAAACCAATGGTTTAAGCTATGCTTCTGACCGAATGAAGGGCAGTCCCCTGTGTTTCCAATTGACCATGCATGCTGATGAGTGTTTACGTTCGGCACTAGCATTTGATGCAACCCAACGCATGTAAAACAACAGCTGTAAAAAACGGGAGGTGAGGTAGTCAAGCGTTGACTACCTCACCTCCCTTATTATTAAACCGAAAATGACCGGCCCGTTTTTTTTAATAAATCCCATAAAACTCTTCCATCGTTTTGCCACTGTTGTAAATGGTGGTTGCCACCGGAACACCCAGGTAGCGGAGATGCCAAGGTTCGTAAGCATACCCGGTAATATGGGTTTTTCCCTGGGGATAGCGAACAATAAACCCATATTCATGGGCGTGGTCTCTGACAAACTGACCTTCTGCTGTGGCACCAAAGCCTTCCACCAGATCAAAGGAAACGGTTGCCGATGTGACATCCATGGCGAGTCCCAATTGATGCTCACTCATTCCCGGCCGGGCACTGAGCAGTTCCGCTCCGGCCACCCCATACGTCTCCAGATGCCATTGATAAAGGGATGCCTGGGTCGCATAGGAGCGATACCCGGAAGAACAGTAGAGGGTTAATCCTTGAGCACTGGCGCCATTAAATAGCTTTATTAAATGCTGGGCAGCCTCAGCCCGGAGCTGGGTATCCCGGGTGGATGGCAAACTAACCCAGACCAGATCATCCGGAACATAATCCTGGGAGAGACTGTGGTTTTTATTAACCAACTGGGGCATCGAACCCAAGGCATTTTCTAAATTTTTGGGGCCACCTGATCCTTTTAGTTGGACCAGAATCCGAATCCCCTCCAATCTCAGGCCCAGACCTTCGGTTCCCGCACTTTCGCCATTCATCACCCAGGGCATCCATCCAAAACCTTCCACATAGGCGGCGTAATAAACTTCAAAAAGATCGGCATTGACACCGGTCAACTGGATTTGAATGCCCTCCAGACGAAGACCCTGATTCGAAGTCCCACTCATTTCGCCGTCCTGTTTGAAGCCCTGCCAGCCGACATTCTGGACATGAGTTTGATATTTTATCCCGACATTACTTTCAGAATTATCATTTTTAATTTCAATCGCTTCCAGGCGAAGATTCTGGCCGGTGGTTCCGCTTAATTCACCATTTTGTTTAAAGCCCTCCCAACCAATGTTCTGGATATGGGTCTGATAGGTCATTTGAAGATTTGTGGTGACAAACGGACGGTCTGTTGCACCCGGTGCCGGATCACCTTTCGGAACAACCATGATTTTAATCCCCTCCAGCCGAAAGCCAAATCCTTCGGTTCCGGCACTGCTACCATTTTTGGCCCAATCCAGCCAGCCAAAATTCTGGGCGTGAACCTGATAGTAAAGATCGTAATTCGCAGCATCAACCCCGGTCAGTCGGATTTTGATAGCTTCCAGACGAAGGGCCTGACCGGAGGTCCCGCTCATGGACCCATTTTTTACATAATTCTGCCAACCGATATTCTCCACATGGGTGGTATATTCCACCCCCACATCCGCGGTGACATTTTCCAGCTTCACTTCAATCCCCTCTAAACGAAGTCCCTGACCTTCTGTTCCACTCATCACGCCATTGCTGACAAAACTCTGCCATCCGACATTCTGGACATGGGTGCGATAGGAACAGCCTATCGTAGCACTTGCCGCGGGCTCCGAAGTCGTCGCCTGACCCTGCGAATCCGAATTGATATCGTTTTCATCATGCGCCGTACGATCCTCCGCTTTAACGCTACTTAACAGCGGCGTCATCCCCATTAATAAAGCCAGACAGAATAAACCAATCCATACGATTCTAATTGACCTTAATTTTAACATTTCATTCAACCTTTCTTTTATCGATCACATGTCATCTCATAAAAAAACATTCTCATAATTTATTCTATCATAAATCATGAGAATGGTCAGATAATTTGTTTTTTACTTGAATCATGTCTGCTGGACTTTTTAGCTGCTCTTTTCGGGTTGTTCGCTCGTGCTTTTACCCGGGGCGCTCTGCTTTTCTGAAATGAACAATCCCAATAGCGTCAGTGTAATGCCCAGAACAGCCATTCCGGTAAGTCTTTCCTGCAAGACAATCACCGATGTTGCCACGGTGATTACCGGCACCAGATAAATATAAACTGCGGTCTTCGTGGCACCCAGCCGCTTGACTGCGAGACTCCAGGTGACAAAGCAAAGTGCTGACGCCAGTAATCCCAAAAATAACATATTAAAAAGATAAACCGGTTGGGCAAATGGTTTAAAACTCCAATTGAAATTAAAAAAAGGCAGGGCTGGCATCATAAATAATATCCCGTAAAAAAAGATCCGCCGGGTGGTTTGAATGGGGTGATAACCAAAACCACTTATCTTCCTGGTGAGCACCGAATAAACTGCCCACACCCCGGCCGCCAGTACCGCCAGCAAATCACCAATGGGATTGAGTTGCAGCACCATGATCCCATTAAAGCTGATCAGAAAAATTCCCATGATGGCAGCAATAAAGCCGATGAAAAAATTCAGGCTCAATTTTTCGCCAGCCAAAAACAAATGGGCCAAAATAGCCGTGAAAAAGGGTGCAATCGAAATAATCACCCCGACGTTGGATGCATAGGTATAGGTGAGGGCAATGTTTTCAAGCAAAAAATAAAGCGTTACCCCACACAGACCGGCGCCCATCAAAAGAACTTCCTCAGACCTGCTGCGAATGCCCATTCGTTGCGGATAGACAAGGGTCAGGGCGATATACCCAATGGCGAATCGAAAAACCAGAATCTCGATGGGCGTAAAGACATCGAGTAAAATCTTTGTCGAAACAAAGGTTATCCCCCAGATAAAAATGGTAAACGCCGCAGCCAGATGGCCACTCAGTCGGTGTTCACGCATCAATTTTTACTCCCTTCGTCCCCATCTTTACCTTTCCAGATTTTTGAATTAGGGTTTGTAAAGTATTCGGGATAAAAATTTTCTGATATTGTTTGGGGGTAATTCCGATAAATTCTTTGAAAAAATTGGAGAAGTGACTCTGATCCGAAAAGCCCGTCTGGTGGGCTATTTCAATCGGTTCCACCCCATTTTCCAGCAAGTGCTTAGCCTGATTGATGCGTACTGTCTCCAGATATCGATAGGGTGTGATTCCCTTTGTTTTTGTAAACGCCCGTACCAGATAATATTTGCCGCATCCGATTAAGGCACATAAATCATCTAATGAGATCCGCTCCTTAAAATGTTCTTCCAGGTAATCACAGATCGTTTCAATGTCTTCATTGATTTTCACCCGATCACGATCTGATTCCCAGTTTCCATATTCTTCCACCAGTTGTTCAATCAAAAATAGAAAGGCTTCGTCCTTGTTAAATTCTTTTTCTTCCAGCATCAACATTTGATGCAGTTCCGCTAGTGCCTTTACCTGCTCGCACCGACATACCACCGGCTGTTTAAAATAAAGCGTATCCTGCTTCCCGGTAATTTCTAAGACCACGTCCCTCATTATTCCCGGTTTGATGTTGATACACCGGTAGTCCAGCGGGTTTTTATCAATTTGTTCGCAAAAATGGTTGTCGTAGGGATTAAAAAGTAATAAATCTCCCGGACCGACCCGGTATTCTTTGTTCTTACAGGACAGTTTTCGCTGTCCACTTTCAATAAAGCCAATCACATAATGCTCATGAAAGTGATTGGGGAATTTTTGAATAATGCCTTTTAGTCGAAAGGCTTCTATTTTCAGGGTGTGATCATAACGCACGATCCGTTCTTCATGGTGTTTCATCACGCTACCTCCGTTTCTATCCCAGTGTAACATTGATCTGATTTAATCTCTTGGATGATATTGCAGTTACGAAAAAAAACAGGAAATTACTTTCCTGCGTAAAGGTTCATTCTTTTGCCTCTGACAAAGCCAATCAGGGTGAGATTAAACTGGCGGGCCAGTAAAACAGCTTCATCGGTGGGGGCTGAATGAGAAGCAATCACCGGGATTCGGCTTCTGATCGCTTTTATGACCATATCCGAGGGAATCCGACCGGTGGTAAAGAGGATCGCCTCACCAAGGTTTTGTTCTGCCATTACGGCCTGGCCGATGGCTTTATCCACCGCATTGTGGCGGCCAATATCTTCACAGATAAAAGCCAGTTCCCCAGCTATACTCATGGCACAGCAGTGGGTTCCGCCGGTTTCGGCAAATAGTCCGGCATTTTGGTTACAGGCATTAGCCAGCATCAACACTGTTTCGTGGGACCAGTCATGGACCGGCAAGGGAACCAGGCTTTTTTTATAAGCAGCCTGACGGATTTTTTGGTTATTGCCACAAGAAATCGAGTTGCTGCCAGTGTCATGGCTAATTTCTGGTAATACCAGCGGTTTATTTAGCTGGACCTTAACGCGCTCCCCACTTTCGCAGACATAAATAAATTCAATTTCAGCAAAGTTTTCAATGTAGCCCTCACTGAGGAGAAACCCCATCACCAGGGCATCCAGTTTTTCTGGCGTGCAAACCAGCTTAAAGGCCAATTGATCGTTGATATAGGCGTTTAGATGATGTTCTACAATCACCAGATCAGTCATTTTTTCACCGATCAACTGATGATCTGCCTGTAGCCGTAATCGTTCGATTGAAAAATCTTCTTTTAAATTTAAACTGTGGGTTTCATTGATTATTTTCATCGCGCTTCTTTCTCCACTTTTTTACTATATACAATCGAGTATATCATCCACTTTCACGGAAAGTTGAATCTTAAACAAGGTTTCACTGTCAGATAAATCAAGATCGGTTATTTCAATGATCCGATTAATCCGATATTTCAGGGTATTATAGTGAATATGCAGACTTTTAGCCGTCAGGGTGGTGTCCTGATTATGATTTATATAGGCAACCAGGGTTTTTAAAAAACTGCTGCCTTTTTTCTCATCCAATTCTTTTAGTGCTCTTACCACCGGATGGATTAAATTCTTAATGTTTGTCTCACCTCTGAAGCTGAGGATCATATGGGGAATAATCAGTTCGTCATAACTTCTGATTCGACCCGGCTTCTTTAGCTGATCCCCTAAATTCAGCGCGTTGTGCGCCTGTTTATAGTGTTCACAAAAATCATAAAGATGATAAAATATTTTGCTGATCCCGGCAGTACAGTCATTTTCTTCCAGTAAACTCTCAAAAGAAGCCATTTCCCGTTCATTCTGGATTTCTTCGGTCATCGTGTCAAGCAAAATCACCAATTGTCCATTGTAAATGATCACCGTTTGACGATTAAAGAAATTCTGATAGATCCGTTTTAAATAATACAGGCGATCGTTGGTATTCTGGCGATTATCAATGCGAATGACCAGAGCGAAGAGATTTTTATAGAGCTTCAACCCATAGATTCTTTCCCGTTCCTCAATGGCCCTGTGATCATACATTTTCTGATTCAAAAGGGCAATCAAGAAGGTATCACTAAGTGAACTTGCGACATGACTGCTACCATTTATGTGCGCCATCGTCATGGCCACCGCATGACACAGCATAATTAAAATTTCCTTATCACTTTCGCTAATCGGATGATGATATTCCAACAGTTTGAGATATGCCAGCGGGCGATTATTGTCTAAAACCCGGCCAACCAATTGGCGATGGTTTAACAGACCGGTTTCCCAGATGACCAGCACCGTATCCCCCTCAAGCATGTCCGTTTGAGAGTCGTCGGTCATCACTGAGCGGGCGTACTCTTTATTGACATATCCCTTAGAAAGGGTCCATTCCCAGAGCGGTTCATTTTCAATATTATTGCCTCCGGAATGGGCAATAAAACAAAGTGAAACGTCCACCAGAAGTAACGGATTACAAAGCATCTGGTAGCCCAGATCGAGTAGTTGCTGGATGGTTGCGCCTTTCTGGCAAGCCTTTAGAATTTTTATTGAGCTGTCACCAACCCGATACTGATCCTCAAATAATTGTCTTATCTGTCTGACCACACGTTCCGGTTCCCACTCTTTATCGACCAGAATGGCATTGTTTTCGCGGAGTTGTTTTTCGTCCAGCGGCTCATTCTCAATGATGATAAAGTAATTCTTATTCCCCAGTGGCCGTCGGTAAATTTCTGACCCTTTTAGAACATAGACCTCGTCAGGCGATAAATCTGTGAGCTGCTCCGTAAAATAGTCAACGCCTTTAATCTCAATGTTTTCGCCGTCGCCACTACTGATCATTTTAAGGGAACGCCCATTCAAGACCGAAATAATTTTTTTAAGTGTTACTGCCATCAGAACCACCTTACTATCTTTTCGAATTTAACCCATTATATCACGAGGTCAAATCCCTGTACATTAAGGTCTTAAATAAAAACCTTTAACCCTGGTCGCATCCATTGATCCCAACCACCTCTTTGTAATCTTTTACAATTTCACCATCTGCTTCTTGTCAGTTTTTACAAGTTTCCTTTGTCGTCAGACTTCTTTCCGATCACTAAAATCTCAAACGCTCACAAAGACGAAAACGCTTGCAACTGATATACTGATAACAAAATAGGACTGACATGTCTTTAACAAAATCAAGGAGGATTTGAGATGGTACAACGATACACGCAATTATGTCCGGTCGCTTTCGGAGCAGGTGCCGTGAGCACAACTGGAGATGTGGCAAAAGAACTGGGATTCTGTAAGGTTTTAGTTGTAACCGATGAAAACGTTGAAAAATTGAGTCATATTCAAAAAGTAGTCGACAGTTTAGAGGCCGCTGGTATTGAGATGATTTTATTTAACCGCAGTGAAATGGACGCACCGGATTACTCTGTTCAAGCCGGGGCCGATCTTGCCAAAGGCGAAGCCGTCGATGGTATCATAGGTATCGGTGGTGGCAGCGTTCTGGATACCGCCAAGGGCATCAGTGTGCTCGCCGCAAATGATATAAACGTCGCCGAAATGCTCGATTACACCCGAAAAATGATGCCACTTGCAAATCCATCGATGAAACTGATTTTAATCCCTACCACTTCCGGTACCGGATCAGAAAGCACCTTTGTTGCCGTCATCAGTGACACAAAAACTCATGAAAAAATCGGAGTCCCTTCACCACCTAGCTTTGCCATTGTCGATCCGGAATTAACCCTGGGTATGCCGAAAGCAATCACCCTTTATACTGGTATGGATGCCTTGTCTCATGTATGTGAAGCCCTGACCAGTATTCAACCCAATCCCCATTCTGATGTACTTTGCTATGACACTATTGAGCGTATTTATAAGTGGTTGCCGGTGGCCGCCGATGAGCCCATGAATCTGGAAGCCCGGGAAAACCTGGCCCTGGCCAGCAACCATGCCGGCATTGCCTTTAATGATGCTATGGTCCATCTTGGTCATGCTATTGCCCACTCCCTGGGTGCAACCTACCACATTCCCCACGGTGTGGCCTGTGCGCTGGTAACACCAGTCATTATTGAACTGACGGCCCCGGTTTATCCTGACAAGATTAAAAAAATCGGTGCCTGTATGGGCCTAACCGTGTCATCAAAAGACCCTCAGGAAATTGGTCTGGCGGTCGCCAATCACCTTCGCACTTTTCAGAAAGAACTGGGCCTGCCAACCCTTACAGAACTTGATCTGACCCGGGAGCAGATTCTTGGTTGTACGGACTATGTCGCCAACGAGGGACTACGCTTCCTCTGCCCGGTTCCCGTTACCGAAGCGGTAATTACCGAATCCCTGGGCAAGCTTTACGATTCTTATCAATAAATTTCTGTCACTTTAAGATTAAAAAAGGAGAACACAATGTCATTTGAAAATCTTTTATCACCAATTAATATTGGCACCCTAAAACTTAGAAACCGGGTAGTCATGGGTGCCATGGGCTCAGGAACAGCCCATGATAACGCTACTGTTTCTGAATGCGAATGTGCCTATTATGCCGAGCGCGCCAAAGGCGGCGCTGGCCTGATTATTACCGAAGTCACCCGGGTCAACAACGAAACCGGGGTGATGATGCCGCGGCAAACCTCGGCAGCCACCGATGACTGCATCCCCGGGCTGACAAAACTGGCCCGAGCCGTTCATTTTTACGATGGTGCCATCTTTATCCAGCTGCACCATCCCGGCCGCCAAACCGATAATATGGCGATCGGCGGACGAGCGACCATTTCCCCCAGCGGCATCAAAAGTATGCTAACCCAGGCCGAATGCCGGGAAATGACCAATGCCGAAATCAAAAGCTTTGTTCAGGATTATATCAATGCCGCCGAACGTTGCTACAAAGCGGGGATCGACGGGGTTGAACTCCACAGTGCCCATGGTTACTTGCTCAATCAGTTTATTTCACCGCTGACGAATAAACGAACCGACGAATACGGTGGCAGCACCGAAAACCGTGCTCGCGTTATTAAAGAAATTATTGAAGGTATTCGCAAGCGACTGGGGCGGGACTACCCGGTGATGCTGCGGATCTCAGCGGATGAATTTCTGCGGGAATCAATGTTCCCCTTTTCCGAAGATGGCCTGCTGCTTGATGAAGCGATAGAAATCTGTAAATATCTGGTCCCCTTTGGTCTGGATGCGATCAATGTCTCCGCTGGTATTTATGAAACTATGAATCAGGCCTGGGAGCCGATTTCTTTTGCTGAAGGCTGGAAGATCTACCTGGCCGAAGCCGTTAAAAAAGCGGTGGATGTACCGGTCTTTGGCGTTGGTGTAATCAGAAACCCTGAGTTTGCCGAAAAAATCATTGCCGAAGGCCGGGTCGACGGGGTTACCATTGCCCGGGGCTTATTGGCCGATCCCGATTGGGTCAATAAGGCTGCCGCTGGGCAAGTCGATGAGATCCGCCGCTGTATTTCCTGTCTGAATTGTATGGACTCGATGATTGAAAATGGGATGAAGGGCGAACCCTTTGCCTGTGCCATCAATGCCCGGGCTGCCCGGGAATGGTTCTACAACGATGACCGCCGCGATGGTGATGGCCGTTTAGTGGTTGTAATCGGCGGCGGGCCAGCGGGAATGGAAGCCGCTAGAAAACTAGCGCAGCGCCAATTCAAGGTCGTCTTATTTGAGAAAAATAGTGAACTGGGCGGGCAGCTCTGCTTAGGCAACAAACCGCCCCACAAAGATAAAATCAACTGGCTGATTGATTATTATAAAACGCAACTCACAAAGCTCGGTGTGGATGTCCGCCTCAATACCCCAGCAACCCATAATGCCATAAGCGCCCTCGATCCTTATGCCGTCTTTGTGGGAACCGGTGCCGAAGCCATTGTTCCCCAATCGATCAAGGGTGTTAAAAAAGCCCATGTCTGTACCAGTTCTGATATTCTTTCCGGGAAGGTAACCTTAACCGGTAAAAAAGTAGCTGTCATCGGCTCTGGCATGACTGGGGTGGAAACGGCTGAACTTTTAGAAACCCAGGACAACGAGGTCTTTGTGGTGGAAATGGCGGATCGCATCGGACCCGATGCCAGCTGGCAGAGTTTCAGCGATGTCCAAGCCCGACTGATGCGCTTCGGCACTGTTTTTATGCCAGCTCACAAACTAGTTGAAATTGAAGATCAGTCCATTAAATTAGAGCAACCAGATGGCCAACATATTGACCTCGCTGTTGATCATGTGGTTCTATCCCTCGGTGTCAAAGCAGATCAGACGCTGGCGGATGAAATCCTCAAGAACTTTGACCGTGTCGAAAAGATTGGTGATACCGCCCAAGTCGGCCGCATTGCCAACGCCGTAAAAACCGGTTTTGTTGCCGCTTATCATTTAGTTTAGCACTTAAATCGCACACTATTCTTCTTTTATCTAAAAATTGGCGAATACCCCTAGTGGTATTCGCCAATTTTTTATAACTAATTTTTCACTGCTGCATCCTCAGAAACCAGAGCATTTCGCCCGGCATTTTTGGCCTGGTACAAAAGCTTATCAACCAGATTCATGGTACTGCTATAATTTCCCTTTTCGTAAGCGCATACGCCAATGGAGACCGTACAAGGAACTTGGGTTTGCCGGAATTGAAAAGCCTCTTTGAATTTATTGCCCCGTCTTTTGGCATTTTCAAGGGTTTCCCCTTCAATAATGACAGCAAACTCTTCGCCGCCATAGCGACAAACCACACCGTCGGAAAAATGTTCATTTAAGCACTGAGCCATTTCACGAAGAACCTGATCCCCGGCAGGGTGCCCATATTGATCATTGACATTCTTAAAATGATCAATATCCAATAACATGACGATCCCCTCCTGCTTAAGCAGATCAAAACAATCCACAAAATGCCGACGATTATAGAGTTTAGTGAGTTGATCGGTAATGGCCAAAAGCTCAACCTGTTTTTTTGCCTCGATTATTTCGGTCACATCGGTAAAAACCACAATGGTCCCATGACGTTTGCCAATCGGAATCAGACGAACCTGATAATGCTTATCACCCATCGATAGCGACTTCGGTTGGTTTATTTTAAGAAGCTGCGCCAACACTGTAAAATGTCCAACTGGGTCTCCCAGCTTAATTTGTCCCAAGGTTCCAAACAAACTACGGGTGGCCTGGTTCATTTTTAAAATATAGCCCTCACAATCCACTACAATCACAGCTTCATCAATGGTATCCAAAATCATTTCATGGGTTACTTCACTAAAAAAAAGAATATCGTAACGATAGATGCCACTGGCAATCAACACACTTAAAAAAACAAATGAAAAAGGAAGCAGATCAATTTCGCCAATTCCCCATCCCATCAAATAAATCGTACTCGTAATCACTGGTATCGCCATTCCTGCCAAAACCAGACCAACTCGCCTTCGCGATACCCCCCGGGTTTTGAGTAACCGATTGATCAGAACCACCATTGCGTATCCCATTGCAAAATAAAGGGCTGCAACCTGAATCTTATACCATAAACCCTTTTGGGTTACCAAAACACTAAATCCAAGTTCCGTATCCACCTCCAGATTAGCATAGTATAAATAATGTGTGGTATTGGATTGAACCATAAAAAAGGTGATTATACAAATGCCTAAAACAACTGCCATTACATAGGTATTGGCAAATCGCCGCTCGCCAGCATAGGTTCTGGTAAACCATAAAATAAGGATCGGATAGAAGGCCGCCCCAATATACTCGACCCGAATCCAATTGTAGATGCTAGCCAAATCTGAACTTAGCAACTCCATTCCATAAGCATAACTATGAATCGCCAAGGCAAACATCAACAGTGAAATCGCCTTGACCCCGGCAATATCCCGATGACGAAATCCGATTATCCCCAGAATTACCTGAACCAGAGATGAAATTATCAATAACGTACTGAGTGCTACATTCATCTATTCTCCCATTCCATTCAAACGATGTCTAAAACTGACGTTATCCAAAGCACCACCAACTACCCGCTATTTTATTCCGTCTTTTTAATTGTCGGCGGTTGCCAGGTCCCATCAAGCACCGTCTCCTGGGGCAGACAGAGTAACTTTGTGGTTTTCTTCATGACAATTCCCTTTCTTTAAAAGCGATACTGGTACTCAAATTGATCACCGTCGTTCGCGATAAACATCACATAGGAGCCGGCAGCGACCGGGACATCTTCAATCGCCGCATACATCGTATCATAAGCTACTGCCACAGCGGGATCATAAATCACGACCCGACTACCCTCAGGCAGGGTTACTCCAAAGCTACCATCGGCATCCAGCCTTTTGACGATATTTTCGCCGGTATCCCCAATAGCGATTTTTTCGCCATTCTGAAGACTTGGGACCACGGCGACATCCAGTAAGGTATAACCCATGGCTGTCATCGTTGTTTTTCCGTTTTCTTCTTTAATCATAGGTTCGACCAAATCCCGGGCATAAGCCAGATTCATGAACGCGGTATTTTCATCCTTTAACGGATAAGGTGTATAACCACCATCACTGCCGAAATAAATATACCCGGGAAACTCCGGTAAGCTCCCGGTCGTTGCGGAAAACGCATAAAGATCGATGGCACTGAGACTCACTGGAATCCAGGCTTTACCTTCAAAACGGCTGGTATCAACGGGATTATTGGCGGTAATATCTTCGGCGGTAACAATTGAATAGTCCGTATTACTCAGAGACTGGAGCACCAGTTTTTTTCCGAAGCTTTCTGATAATGACATCCGATGATCATTTTGCATATCAAAATATCCGTCGCCAGTATAAGGATAGCTTCCAGCCGTAACAAAAGCTTTACCATCAAAGCGCTTATACTCAAGGGTATTTTTTTGCTGATCAAACTCAATTTTTATGATACTGCCACTGGTTCCATAATATCCGGCAAAATCGAGAATTTCATTGGGAATGGGTGTCGCTGCAATGGTTTTTGTGTCCTCTGCGGCTTTTTCCGGAATAATACCTTTTTCTTCTAATAACGTCTGCGTAATGCTATTGGCAACGCCGGTTACATCCGCTACTCCAGCAAAAATTAATGCAACCGAAAGATTTTCTTCAGGAATCACGTAAAGCTGGGAATTAAACTGGAGGGTTCCACCGTTTTTACTGACCACGTGAACACCCTCTTCGGCAAAGGCGGCCACTGAAACCATATCCCAACCCAATCCGTAGTTAGTTATGGGTGTTCCCGACGGTACTGTTTCTTTTGCATATTGGGGGCTGGTATATTCGGTAAAAGACTCAGCGGTCATTAGTTTGTCACTTAACAATGCGTTGCTAAAGCGGCATAAATCAGCCGTCGTTGCGGAAATTCCACCGGTTCCCATCAAATTGATAATTTCTGACGGGAGAGCCAACCCATCGTCATTGCTATACTGCCAGGCGATGTTTGCATTTCCTTTCGCAAACGAACAGCTACTATTACGCATACCGGCTTTTGCAAAAATATTTTTATCCATGTACGCCGAATAACTCTGGCCGGACATTTTTTCAATCAGCACCTCAGCCAAGGTAAAACCATCGTTGCAATAAACACTGACCACCCCGGGATTCTCCTTTAATGTACTGTTAGCCAGATAATCCATAAAGTTTGCCAGAAAATCCGGATCTTCGGCTGTTGCAAAGCCATTCGGCATAAACGTCCCCGGTAGCCCTGACGAATGATTGAGTAGCATTCGCACCGTGATATCCTGATATCGGCTGTCTTGCATGGTAAAGTCCGGGAGGTAGTCCACCACTGGTTTGTCCAGCTCAAGCACCCCTTCTTCGACCAGCTGCATAATGGCCGCTCCGGTGAACACCTTGCTGACTGAACCGATATTATATTGGGTACTGGTATCTACAGCCAGCGCCTCCACCCGATTAGCCATGGCAAACCCCTCTTCATAGACAATTTTGCCATTATCCATGATCGCAATGGTCGCACTGGATGCCCCTCTTCCAATAACTTCCTTCCAAATTTCAGTCCGGGCCGTGGCAATTGTTTTTTCATAGCTCTGGTTCTGGCTTTGTGAAGAGGTTGTGGTGCATCCCGACACAAAAACAAGAAATAACAATAAACTGAGGAGAACACCTGCTAATCGTTTTTTTAACATTTTCTTCATCCTTTCAAAAATCATATAGCGTTTTTCACTATTTCTTTTTTTACCCTGATTCAATTGATTTATCAATTATTCTATCATAAAAACTAAGCGAAAAAGCACTGAAATTTTAACCGTCTTGTTAATTTTTTATTTGCAATACGTAATTAAAAAGGAGCCAATCGCTTTGTGTCGATGATTGAGCTTAACCTAAACGAAAATCTATTTCCCGATCTGACTTTAAGCTTCTCTTGATCATTTAGGTTGTTCCCTTTATAATCACTTTTCCTAAGGCACGAATAAATAAATTGATGGGTTAAAAATTTACTGCAAAAATACCAATATCAGGCTATAATAAGTATTAGCTAGACGCATAAATCTTTAAATTCTCTGGAGGTATTTCCATGAAGCTGGATAACGAACAATACCGGATCATTGTCGAGTCATCCCCCAATATGATCTGGCGCGCTGGTACCGATACCTTGTGCAATTACTTTAACACCACCTGGCTGAACTTTTCAGGCAAAACCATGGCAGAAGAAGTCGGAACTGGCTGGGCCGAGGGCGTTCACCCGGAAGACTTTGATATGTGCCTAAAAATATATTTAGACGCCTTTGCCAAGCAGGAATCTTTTGAAATGGAATACCGACTTAAACGCAGCGATGGCGTCTATCGCTGGATTAATGACCGGGGTGTTCCCTATTATCTTAATGATCATGAGTTTGCCGGATACATTGGCAGTTGCATGGATGTAACCGACAAGGTGGAAGGTCAAAAGATGCGGGATCTTGCCCAACGGGACGGTCTGACCCGGATCTACAGTCGTCAATATTTTGAACAGTTGGCCAATATTGAATTTTCCAAAGCCAAACGCTTTCAATCCGATCTTTGTATTGCCATGATCGACATCGATAAATTTAAGTGTATCAACGATACCTATGGCCATCATGCCGGGGATCTGGTGCTAAAAACTGTCGCCCAAACCATTAACGACAGCATCCGGACTTTTGACCTTTTTGGTCGCTATGGTGGGGATGAATTTGTATTGCTGATGCCAAATACGAATTATGCCAAAGCCGCCAGCATCATTTCCCGATTACAAGATATTTTGGACACCATCGCAATTACTTATAATGACGCCCTTATCCACGTCAGCGCCAGTTTTGGTTTATACCAGATGCATGACGAGGAAACCCTTGAGAAGGTTATCATCGAAGCCGATAAAAAGCTCTACGAAATAAAAGAAAATCTCAAAAATAATCAGGCCAACCGTTCATATGATTAACCACTTTTTTAATGCTCAAAAAAGTGGGGAAGAGATTATCTCTTTCCCCACCAATTGAACCTTATACATAATCAAGTTAATTATTTCGTAAACAAATTAATAATTACCAGCAGGATTACCGCTCCCACGCAAGCAACGAAAATACTCCATAAATTAAATCCGGTTACGCCTGTTGCTCCGAAAAAGCTAAATACAAAACCACCGATCATTGCTCCCAAAATTCCGACCACAATATTTTTAATAAGTCCCATCTTTTCATTGTTTTTAGTCAGCATGCTGGCCAGCCAGCCGGCTAAACCGCCAAGTATTATCCATGTGAAAAATCCCATAAGCTCACTTCCTTTCTTACTTCTATGTACTATTATACCCACTTATTTTAGAATAAATCATGCAACTCGTTGGGTGTCACAGTAAACCTCTTCAACTTAAAAACAGAGTTTCTTCATCATTACTTACCTTTAGTATTTTTTCACTTTCACCAGTTTTTTAAAATGCACCTAAGGTTTCAGATGTATAATCACAAACTGTAGACTTTATTTAATACTAACCGCATCTATTAAATGCGTTCATCATTGTTGAGATACTTGTTAGCTCTCCAGCCTTCATTGATATTGCGACGTTTCCCTATTCCTTGTTTACCATTTACTTATTGACACGACTAACTATAGAAAGGCACTTTTACTTTTAAGTGATAAAAAACAATGCAAATTAATTCAACCGAAGCACCCTTTTCTGAAGACCTGGATATTAACGGAAATTTGAAAGAGTTTCTCCTGCAACAACAGATTTATCGGGCTGCCATTAAAGAAATTAAAACCAAGCTTGAGATCCTGGATGAAGAATTTCAGGCCAGATATGATCATAATCCGATTCATCACATGGAGTATCGACTAAAAGCACCTCAGAGCATCGCCGAAAAAATGCAAAAAAAAGGGCTGGAGATCACGCCAGAAAATATCCGTAAAAACTTGACTGATATTGCCGGGGTTCGGGTCATCTGTAACTATCTAAATGATATTAACCATATTGCTAACCTGTTAGTCCGTCAAGATGATATTACCCTGGTTCGAAAAAACGACTATATTGCCGAGCCGAAGAAAAATGGCTACCGCAGCCTCCACCTGATTGTTCTGGTGCCGATTTTCCTGGCTGAACGAACTGAATCTGTGCCCGTTGAAATCCAAATTAGAACCATTGCGATGGATTTCTGGGCCAGTCTTGAGCATCAGCTTAAGTACAAAGGGCATAGTGACATGTCTGAGGGTCTCCGGGAACGGCTTAAATACTGCGCCGAGTCGATTACCCGACTTGATGAGGAAATGCAAATGATTTATGAAGAAATCACCTCTGATGACTGCGAACAAAAATAAAAAAAGCCGAGGCGACTGCTTCGGCTTTTTTATTTATACATTTTTTAAATTTTATTGACATCTCAATTTATCTATGGTATCTTATTTATAATGATTACTGTTTAGAAATCATTACTCAAAAATGACGTTTGATTATCAAGGCTGGAACGATTCCTTTTCTGACCCTTGACTACTCAAACTGCCTAATTTAAAAATTAATATGGAGGAAAACAAATGTCAAAAACATTAAACAATCTTATGGAGGCCTTTGCCGGAGAATCTCAGGCAAATAGAAAGTACACAGCTTATGCAAAGAAAGCGGAAGCAGATGGAAATATCAATGCTGCTAAATTATTTAAAGCCGCATCTGATGCCGAAACCTTGCATGCCCTGAAGCATTTTGAAGTTGCCGGAAAGATTCATACAACGGCAGAAAACCTTAAAGATGCCGTCGCCGGAGAAACCCATGAGTATACCGAGATGTATCCTGACTTTTTAAAAGAAGCCGAAGCTGAAGGAAATAAAGAGGCGATCAAGACCTTTACCTTTGCTATGAAAGCAGAAGCTGTTCATGCCCGACTGTATCAGGAAGCCCTTGAAAATTTGGATCAAACCGAAGAAGTCTTTTACTACCTCTGTCCACTGTGCGGCAATATTGAAAAAGCAGTTCCCGATAAATGCGTCATCTGCGGCGTTCCCGGAACCAGCTTTATTAAGTACTAAAAATACTAAATCTAATGCATTTCCTAACTTGAAGAAGACCAGAAGAATCTCACCGGCTGATCGGCCGAATTCTTCTGGTTTTTTTGTTGCGTTTATCAGACCAGTTGTCTTTTGGCATATTTATAAAAATACGCTTCTTTTTTCATCAGTTCATTATAGGTGCCTTCTTCGACGATATTGCCTTTTTCCAGAACCAGAATCCGGTCGCAATTCATAATCGTACTAAGCCGATGAGCAATAACAATCCGCGTGGCATCGAGATTTTTCATGCTTGCTGAGACAATCTGCTGGGATCGGTTATCCAGGGCGCTGGTGGCTTCGTCAAAAAAGATAATCGCCGGACTGGCTGCAATGGCTCTGGCGATCAGCAACTTCTGCCGCTGTCCCCCTGATAGGGTTCCCGCTCCTTCGGCCACCATCGTTTTAAGACCCATGGGCATTTGCCGGATTTCTTCATCCATGCCTACTTTTTTAAGCAATTCCCAAACATCATCTTCGGTTAATTCCTTTTTTGAGCCGGCAATATTCGATAAGATATCCCCGGGGATTAGCTGGCTGTCCTGGAGCACCACCCCCATTTGCTTTCTGATTTCTCGAATATCAACACTTTCCAGATCAAATCCGCCGCAGTAAATACTGCCGCTCGTCGGTTTTTCAAACCCCAGCAGCAAACGTAACAGCGTTGATTTGCCACTACCGGAGGCCCCAACAATGGCCACGTATTCGCCATGTTTGATGTTGAAACAAATATTATCAAGAATCGTTGCGCCGCCCTCATAATAAGAAAAGTACAGATGATTTATTTCGATATCACCCTGAATTATTCCCGGCGTGGTTTTAAAGCTGTCCACTTCCGGAACGCCATTAATGATCGGCTTGGTATTTTCATATTGTGGTACTACACTATTGATCGAAATCAAGGTTTGAACCAATCCCAGCAGGGAGGATATAAAAATCATAAAGGCCGAATTGATGGCCACAAACCCCCCCGAAGAAATGCCGTTCACACTCACGTAGTAATAAATCACGCACATCGAAAGGGTTGGTAAGGCAATCGTTGTAAGCCTAAGTAGTGCCATCAGCTGCCCTCTTTTATACTCCACCTTGCGCTGTTTGGCATACGCCCTCACCCATTTCAAGTAAGACCGGCTTTCCGCCCCAGCCACCCGTAACCGGGAAACCGAGGTGATCAACTCAAACACCATTCCTGAAATATCATTGGACATCTCCAGAGAAGCCCGCTGGCATTTCATTTGCATTTTTCCGATGACCAGGGTGATTGCTACACTGATGGCAGTTAACCCCATCGCAAGCAAACCAATGGTCGGACTAATCGTAAAGATATATAATCCATTGATAATCGAAAACGAGCTGGTAATGATCATGGTAATCACATTAACTGAAAGGATTTTTTGAATCATCGCAAAGCCGGTGGCCCGCATCGCCAGAGCTCCGGATGAATACTGTTTAAAAAAGGACGCCGGCAGCGATAAGAGTTTGTCCAACAGTGAATTCTGCAAAATCGATAACTTACCTTGGATTCGAAGGACACTGATGTTTTGAACCATCGTAAACAAACCGCGGCTGATGGCGACTGCCACCAGGATAAACCCCACCACCCAAATCGTCACTGACTGGTTTTGGGGAATCCAAACGTTAAAGGTCTCCTGCATTGCCATTGCCGGTAGCAGCGATAACAGCGCGGTCACCACCGCCAACACCAGGGTCCAGATTAGATCTCGCCGTGAGAACAGTTTTATGCCCAATTTTACCATGTCAAAAAAAGAAACGGGTTCCTTGGGTAAGGGCGGATAAAAGACGTAGGCTCGGGGAAATTCCGACTCGGCATCCACTTCTTGTGGCTTTTTATCAACGCTCCAACACCGATAGCGGTTAGGGGATTGGGGGATCAGAGCGACCGGCTCTCCTGCTGCGGTAAAGGCCAGCATCGGGCCATTGTCGTTTTTATACCAATCCGCTTTTAACTCCACCAGGCGAAAACGAAAACCGGACTCATCAGCAATCAACTTAAACGGATCCCCGCCACTTAGCTTCCGGAGCGGTGGGATTTTTACGGCGATGCCCATCGCTTCGGCGACCTTGCTTACCGCTGCAATCAAGGGACTATCATCCAGGGTAGTCGCCGCCTTTTTAGGGGTCAAAACACGATCAAATGCTTTTTTGGCACTGTTATCATACTTTTTGTTGATCTGTCTGATTTCTTCTAATTTTTTTGCCATCTTTTATCCCTCAGTTCTGATCAAACTTGCGTACTCGCCGCCTAAAACCATCAATTCTTCATGGGTTCCCCGCTCTTTGACAACCCCACCGCTTAGCACGATAATCTCATCGCAATCCCGAATCGTCGATAACCGATGGGCTACCAGAATGGTACTGATGCCGCGCTTTTTGATATTTTCACTGACTTCTGCTTCGGTGGCGGTATCTAAGGCACTGGTGGCCTCATCCATGACCAGAATCCGGGGATTTTTGCATAAGGCCCGGGCGATTTCCAGTCGCTGCCGTTGGCCCCCACTTAAGTTTTTTCCGCCTTCGCTTAAGATGTGGTCAAAGGCATTGGGCAGCGCCAGAATATCCTCATAAATACAGGCGTCTTTGGTGGCCTTTATCACATCCTCAACGGCAATGGTTTCATCCCACATGGTAATGTTATCCAGCACCGAGGCTGAATACATCACAATTTCCTGATCCACTGAGCTCATCGTATTGACCCGTAGTTCGGCTGGAATCGCTTTAATATCAATACCATCAATGCGTATTTCGCCGCTCCAGGGCTGATAAAGGGTGGTAATCATTTTAGCAATCGTCGATTTACCGCTTCCCGATGAACCGACCAGGGCAATCGAACCGCCAGCCCGAAGTTTCAGGTTCAAGCCCTCTATAATCGGATCTGAGAGTCGGTTATAGCCAAAGGTTAAATCCCGGATCTCAATCTCACCTTCTAATTGATCACAATCAAAGCCATCGAGTGAAAGCTTTTCTGATTCCAGGGCGATATCTTCGGGATATTTTTCCACATCATCCAAGCGCGCAATATCGGCGATCATCCCCTGCAAGGCGGCACTGGTACTGACCAGCTCGCTCATTGGCTGAGTAAAGCCCGTCATCAGCGTGTTAAAGGCCACAAAAGTACCAATGGTCATCGCTCCCATTAACACGTACTCGCTACCGATGGTAAAGATCAGGGCTGTTAAAATCGAAGTCATCAGGGTGGGTAAAACGGAGATCACGGCTTCCATCCGACCCATACGCTGCTCCACCGCCAGGGTTTCGGCACTGAGTCCGGCGATGCGGGTAAAGAAGTTATCTTCTTCTCCAATCGATTTTATGGTTTCGATCGATTTTAGATTAACCATGATCCAGCCAATCGATTTGCCCTGATACTGGAGTAACACCCGGTTGTTATCGGCATTCTTTTTAGCTGTATATTGCAGCAAGAAAATATTGATCCCGGTGATCACAATGCCGATTAAGGTTAACACAACATTGTACTGAAAAAGCAGGATTAAATACAAAAATGCAGTAACCAGATTGACCAGAATACGAGCCAGATTGCTTGATAACGCCGTTGCCACGGTATTGATGCTTTGCATCCGGCTATTGATATCCCCGGATTGGCGCTGATTAAAAAACTCTACCGGCAAGCGGAGGACGTGACGAAGATAAGTACCCGCACTGTCAATGGCGATATAGTTCTCCATCCGCACCAGCGCGTTCTCCTTTAACCAGTTGAGAATGGCCTGGAGCACCACCGTGTTTAAGAGGATAAAAATAAAAATCAGGATATCAAATTTTTCGGTATTATCGAGGTAATAATCGACAAATATTTTTGCATAATTGGCAATAATCAGACCGGGAATAACTAACAATACCCCCAACACCAGGGCATAAAGCAAGGGTGAAATACCGGTTTGAGAAAGGCGTTTAAACAGTGCCTTCCAGACATCGGGCTTTTCTCCGGCCTTTTTAAATTCCGGTCCCGGCCGGGACTCAATCACTACCCCAGTAAACATCTGTCCCAGTTCTTCTGGAGTGATTACCCGTTTTCCTGAAGCCGGGTCGCACAAATAAACCTTGTCGTTCTTAAACCCTTCCAGAACAACAAAGTGACTAAAATCCCAGTGAATAATCACTGGCATTTGCATTTCTTTTAACTTATCCACCGTACAGACAAAACCCTGGGAATTAAGACCATAAAGTCGGGCAGTCCTGGCAATATTTCCGGCCTTTACCCCGTCGCGGGATACTCCGCAATCAATCCGAAGCGTCTCGAGGGTTTCATAGCGCCCATAATAGGCCAAAATCATCGAGAGCGAGGCGACCCCGCATTCGACCGCTTCCATTTGCAAAACCACGGGTACCCTGGCTATTTTAGGCCGTTTTTCTTTCTCATCCCGACTTTTCTCTGCTTCTGATTTCGTCATGCGTCTGGCCGCCTTTCTAGGAGATAATCATATCAATGAGATATAAGCGATCCGTAAAAATGATTGCACTGGCAGAGGTTCCCGTCGTGATTTCACCACTAAAACCGTTGTTTTTTTTGGTCCAGATATAATTTCCCTGATCATCCACCTTGGGATCAATAATAATTTGCATTTCCAGCGGATTTTCTTGATCCTGAGTCAAACCGCTTCGCTTAACACTTCGTACAATCCCTCTTAAATAGCCATAGTCATCGGTGGATGCCGATTCAACCGCAACAAAGACCGGATCGCCTTGCTTAACATTAATGGCGTCTTCATAGCTGGAATAAGCCAGCACCACCACGGTGGTGTCTTCATTTTCCCGTTTGACAATTTGACACAGGGTCGAGTTTTTCGGTAAAAATGCCCCATCTCCAAAATTTAGTCCCGCTATCATCCCGCTTTCCATCGCTACAATCATCGTTTGTCGCTTAAATCTGCTCTTTTCTTCCTCTGTCAGCACTGCTCCACTCGTGATCTGAGCTGCTGTGTTCTCGACAGTCACAACCCCCAGCAAATCTCCTCTTTTCACATAATCGCCATCGGAAACACTCAGCTGGGTCAGAATCCCTTCATTTTCAACCACTACTTGGGCCGTTCCCTCACCATAAGATACAACGGCGTCGAGGGTGGTGGTGATATTAATCGGAACAGTCATCGAATAAATAACCACGCAGACTAAAAAAATGATAATTCCCAGTAGAATCAGCAGGTTCCCCGGACCGATAACGGTCATCAAAGCGGCGTGTTCACTTTTTTTGGTGTTTTTATCCTCTTTGTTCTGAAAAATGGATTTACTCACCGCTTTGTCCTCCCCCCGTCAAATTTTCCCTGGGCACCAATTGATCATTGATATAAATCTTTTGAAATACCGGAATCCCATCAATCAACCGTTTATCAAAGTCTAAACTGCCATAGACCGTCTCAAAACTGTTTTCTCCCAGCACTTTTATTATCGTTTCTACTTCCAGACTCTGGGCCGCACTCGCCGCATCTGCGGCCAGATGCAGCGACATATAGGCTTGGGCGGCTGGCACATCCGGGTTCTTCCCATAAGCTTTCTGATAAGCCTTAATAAATGCCGATTCCGGGCCAGCCGCGGCGGTATTGTTAAAATAACTGGTAACCTGGGTCAGATTTTTCATGTTCGTAGGAATAATATAGGGCTGAATCTCAATGTCATAGCTGGCAAAAATTGGCCGGGTGTTACCGGTTTTTTCCAGATACTCATAAAGCACCGTAATGTCATTTCCGACACAGGCGGTAACAATCGCCTGGACCCCCAAACTGTCCCATTTTTTTAGATAATAACGAAAATAATCAAGATTGGGCAGATAAGAAACCGCATCGACAATTTCAATGCCCACTTCAGCACCATGTTCTTCAACTTTTTGAATAAAATCTTTGCCATAGGTATTGCCGGCGCTATGAACAACCGCGATTCTTTGGATTCCCTGGGTGGCCATACTTCTTACCATTTCATCGGCCATGGCGTCATCCGATGGCGCGCAGAGATAGGCGCCTTCATTTTCAGGGCGATTCAATTTTGAACTGGCAATAATGGGCGCAAAAAGCAGCTTGTTATTCTGCTTATAGATATTCCCGACCTTTAGCACATCATCGGTGCTTCGATGTCCGATAACAATTGGAAAACCTGCTTTTTCGGCAATCCGGGTAGCCACTTCGACCGCCGTATTGGTGTTGTTGCCGTCATCATTGTAGTTGATTTCGATCGGTTGGTTAAGGATTCCGCCCTGATCATTGATTTCCCTGGCGGCCAGTTCAATGCCATTTTTGAAGGAGGCACTGTATTCCTGGGAGAACGGATAAACCACATCCACTGATAACTTACCGGTTTCTTTGACCGTGCTGGTACAGCCAAAACAAAGCAACCCGCCAATAACCAGAACGCCCAGGGTGGATAATATTATCCAATTTTTTTTCATGTCCCACTCCTTTGATTTTATAATTGAGGCAATAAAATGCTCTGAGCTTTCCCGTACTTATCGACAGTGCGGTCGGTTTTAGCTCACCACAGACTAAATAAATGGCGAGAACAAAACAAAATACCGGTCACTCAGGCCTTTTAGCAACACGCCGATCTTCTCAGCGGATAAACTCAGTTTTTCTGCTGTTTCTCCAATCGTATCGCTACCCGCGCCGGCCAGAATATCGATTTCTAACTGACTTAGCGTATTGATATCAAACAGCGAAAAATCAGGAATCCTCTGGATGACCCAGGTGTTTTTTTCTTGCTCACTGAGTTCATGCCATTCTTTAAGAAGACCCTGATAGTCGATCAGTTTTTTATAATACTCCACCATCAGATTATTTTTACCATAAATAAATTTAAGATATCCCGCGGCAATCCCATAGTTAAAAGCCAGCTTGAAATCGGCTTGAATCCGTTCTTTGGTAATCAGACCGTGTTCATATTGTTCTTTCATTTTATTAGAAACTGCGGTAATAAATCGGGAGCGACCCATGCAGACTTCCGGCAGCGATAATTCTTTGGTATGATTAACCGGAAAATCCTCCAGGTTGGTAAGGCATTCCCGGTCTTCCAGAACGATCCCAAATTTTTCAGGTTGATTATAAATCTGGGTACCGGGCAAGGGCATAATAAACGTTGTCGATAAGTCCAGCATTCCGGGGGCCAGATCCAGTAATTCTAACGCTTTTCTAGTGGTTGTAGCCAATGTTTCGGCTGTTTCAAAGGCCCCGCCGATAATGTAATTCCCGGTTAGTTGCGGTAATCCGGCAGCATAGCAGATCTCAACCACTTTTTTGATGTCCTCGGGGCTGGCCTGTTTACCATAAGCTTTGAGCACATCGTCGACCCCGGACTCCATGCCGATTTGCATTCGCACCATGCCGCTGTCAATCATTTCTCTAATGAATTCCAGATGTTTCACCAGAAATCCGGGATGACCTTCACAAAACCAGACAAAATCATATTTTTCCCTTAGCCGTTTTACTCCAGATAAGATTTTCCGCAGCCTGACCGGATTGGTGGTAAAGGTATCATCGCAAAAAAACAGGTACCGGGGTCGTTGACTTCTTTTTAAGCGGGCTTCTATTTCATCCAGCACATCTTTCGCTGTTCGCATTCTCAAATTTTTAGAATTTCCCCCCTCAAAGCAGAAAGCACAACGATAGGGACAGCCTCTGGCCGTAATTACTGACAACAGTGGACGTTCATGATAATCAAGCACATCTTCATTTCGGGGCAAGGCATACTTTGAAAAGTCTTCCAGATAGATGTAATCAGCATTCTGAGCTGGCTGGATTTCTCCGGGAACAAGGACCGCTTCGCCCCTGATTTTTGCATTTAACCAGGTTAAGAGGGTTTCTTCGCCTTCTCCTTTTAAAATACCGTCGGCTTGAAAGCTGCCCAGATCCTTTTCAGTCATATGGAGGGTTTGAGGGCCTCCTAACACAACGTAAAAATGATAATGTTTTTTTAAATAGCTGATGATGGCAGCCACCGCTGACTGATTATCAAAATCACAGTAAAAACAGACCGCAAACAGGCGGTCTTTCATATTTTTAATGGTTTTCACCGCATCGGTGGTAATGCCCGTATAAGCCTTTGCCTCAAAGCCATTGGCATTGAGTTGAGCCGCCAGCGTTAGAATGCCCAGATTTTCAATCATTTCAAAGGTCCGTCCGCGGATCATCCGTTGCGTGTAGATTAGCAGAACTTCGGGCTTCTTGTTTAAGGCTTCCGGTATAAAATCCACTTATTCCCCTCCAATTTATCAAGGGCTTGCTGTGCCTGGCGATAGAAATTGGCATTTTTTCCCTGCGGATCGAGTTTCATTTTCCCCTGTTGCAGAACTTCTTTTTTTGACAGCTTGCCATTGCATAATTTTAGCAGGGTATCGTCAATTTCATCCAGTTCCTGATCAAATATCTGTGGTTTTTTACCACTGACATCGGTGTAAAGCCACAGTTCAAAGGTTCGGTGGACAATCGCCGCTTCATTATTTTTTCCCAACTCAACACTCAAAACATACTCATCCGAGGCGCGCATTTTCCAATACGCATCATCAATCGGAATATTTTTATAGACATAGTCATTCCAACGGGTAAAAACCCCGTATTGTCGACCCAGTCGGTAGGAATCCAGAATCACCGCTTCGGGGATTTTTCCATCAAAATAGATTTTGCGCATTTCATTCTGGAGTCGTTTGTTGGCCTGCAAGCGAATATTGATCAGATCCGTAAAATCCAGTTCTTTGGTGCGGGAAAGGGGAATATCCTCATTGCAACAATCAATCAGTTCCTCATAGATTTCCATCCCAAATTTCTTCGGATTAAGCGTAATGGGCGTCTTGGGATAGGGCAGAAATGAAAAATAAGCCGTTTCAAACTGTCCCGGAGCCCGGTAAAGCAATTCCATAATCAAATCTTCAGATTCTTTAATGGTTCCCGCCGTTTCGTGGGGACCGCCAATAATAATGTTGCCAGAAATGCCATGAATCCCCGATTCAACACAATGGTCAATGACATCCACCACCATTTTTTTGTTTATTTTTTTATTGTAACTCTTTAAAACCCTATCACTGCCGGATTCCAAACCAAAGAATATTTTTTTTAGCCCTGCCACCGCCATATTTTTTGCCATCTCCCGATGCTTATCAATCGTTGAGATGTGAGCACTGGCAAACCAGACAAAATCATAGTCTTTGCGGATCTCTTTTATTTCTTCACAAATCTGGTTAACCCGCTTATGGTCCAGCGTAAAGGTATCATCCAGAAAGTTGATATAATTGATGGCCGGATCGCGCCTGAAATTCTCCCGGATTTCAGTCATCAGGGATGGCACCGAATGACGCCGAACCCTTTTGGCATTAGCCCCTTCATAACAGAAGGTACAACCAAAGGGACAACCCCGACCAGTCAAGATCGGTAGCAACTGATAATACTTATAATCGTTGGTCAGCGTAATATCCGGCCAGGGAATATCATCCAGTTCTTCCGGAGGCTTTCGTGGTTCGGTTTCCACCAGGGTTCCTGTTTTATCGAGATAAATAATTCCTTGAATTTCATTGAGAGAACCTTTGTTTTTGATAAAATAATCCATCAACTCCAGAATGGTTTCTTCACCCTCGCCGATACAGGCCGCCGCAATGGCGGTTTCTTTTAAAAATTTGGCATCCATCCCAGCGGTTTGCGGCCCTCCGGCCAGCAGGATCACCTCGGGATAGCGTTTTTTTACTTCCTGAGCAAATGTTTTCACCCAGTGAACATTGTTAAAATCACAGTAGAAACCGATGATTTTGGGTATGTCTTCTTGTTTCATCAAATCGACAACATAATTCAATGCTTCTTTGGCATAACCCTGAAACATCTCAACCTGATAGCCTTTTTGTCTTAAGAGTTGGATCAATATATTCATTCCCAGATTACTGCCGGGAATATAACCGCTGACATAGCGATGTGATTTAATCAATAATAGTTCCATCGTCTCTTTCTCCCCCTTCGAAGGCTGTCAAAATAACCTAGCACCGACAGCCTTCGAAGGGGCAGAACCCCTTCTTCGCTTATTAAGCTCTCGCTGTTTGTGTTGCTGTAAAGGCATAATCCACGCCAACAATACTTAAACCGCCAGCAGCCTGATCCAATTGATCATCTGTGATTGGTTGTTTGGCTTGTGCTTCTTTAAAAGCAGCATGAAATTCATCAGCAGTACAGCTGTAACCTAATTTTGCAACCACTGCGTCAAATTCTGCCCCAGTTTTTGCTTCATCCAGTTGTTTTGCCAATGCCTCATCGGTTAATACTTTTGCGGCCAACGCTCTTGCTCCATCAATACTCATGTTCTTCCTCCTTAAATTTTTTGGCTAAATCATAAAATGGGTTAACCAATATTTAAAATTAAATTGATATAAAATATCAACTAATTTTTCATGGAATTCGGCCTGGTTTTGATAGGGACCACCGAACCTTAAAAACAATTCAGTTTCTAACTCGGCCAGGCTTCTTTTTCCGGCACAACGCAGCAGTAGCTCATATTCCAGCGGCGAAAGCGCCATACCGTCAAGTTTGGGAAAACCTTCGGTAAAGGTCATGGTGCGCCACAATTCAAAGGTACGCTGTGGGTAGTCCCGGGTGAAATCCAGAGCGGGCTCAAAAGCCTGTCCTTCATTCAAATACAAGACATAATAATATTCATAGGCTCTTGGATTGGCAGAAATTTCCTCAAACCAGCGGCTCCTAATACCATAATTCAGGGCGGCTTTAAACTGTTTCATTACCGCATTTTGTTTTAATTCATGATTTTTGATTTTATGTTGCATGCTTTGCCGAATGACCTTATTGAGTTCTTGACGGTTTTTCATCACCTGATCCTGGCTATATCCCAATGGCGTAACAAAAGGATAGTCATCGCCAGATAAGCGACCTGACTGATCATGCAGTTGTAAATTAAATTTTTCAGGATTCTCAAAGATCGGGGTACCGGGATAAGCTCTTAAAAAGCCAGTAATAATATCAATAACCCCGGGAGCCTGATTAATCAGGGTTTTTATCAGCGTCGCGGTTGCCCCCTCTTCTTCCTCAGGACCGCCGACAATAAAGTTAGTAGCAATTTGGGTCAGTCCACAGTCGGCAGCGTAAGTCACAAATTCAATGATGTCATCAATCTGTACATGCTTGTTGTATTGGTTAACAACCTTCTGATCACCAGACTCAATACCAATCTGCAAGCGGATCAGCCCGGCCTCAATCATCGTCGGCAGAATATCCATCCAGTCTTTGATTCGGCCCACATGACATTCGCAATACCAGACCAGATCGCGGTCTTTTCTAATTTCTTTCATCCCTTGACAAAATGCTTCAATCCGCTCCCGATTGAGGGTAAAGGTATCGTCCATGATAATAATATAATTTAAATCCGGATTGTTTTTTAGGTTTAGTCTGATTTCTTCCAGCACTAACGGCATGCTGCGCAACCGAACCTTGTGCTTGCCAGGACTGGGCGCACAATAGGCACATTGATAAGGACAGCCCCGACCAGTAAAAATCAACTTGCCATAAGCGTGATCAATATGTAGTGAGGCGTGATAGGCCGGCAGCGGCAGGGCATCCAGATCGGAGATAATTTCCGGCGGGGTTTCTCTGAAAATCCCGTCTTTGATCATTGCCAATCCGTTGATCGCACTTAAGTCCCCCTCTTCTTTTAAAACAGCCTTAAGAAGCAGCGGCAATGACACTTCGCCCTCGCCTCTTAAGATAAAATCGGTCTGACTGTCTTCTAAAAACTTTTGCCCCAGACCAATGCTTTGAGGGCCACCAACCACAATGGGAATATTATCGATTGCTTTTATTTTTTTAGATAAATCCTCAATAATTTGAACATTATCAAAATCACAGGAAAAGCCCACGGCATCCGGCTGGTTCTTTTTTACCTGTTCCAGCAGGTGTTCCGGTTTGCCATGAAAAACAAGGGGTTCAAACCCAGCTTCTTCCAGCGCTCCGGCCAGATAAAAGAGTCCCAAATAATCATGAGCGCTTGTTTCGTATTTTTTTGACACATTGCTAAGTAGTATTTTCATTTTATTACCCATTTTCTAGTACGGAACAACAAGCAACCAATATTTTTTATCAAAAACTTTCAGAGTTTCAATGATCCGCTCCATTAATTCATCCACACCCTCATTAAATGGTTTTCCGAATCGCTCATAAAGGATCTCAGCAATGCTAAAGATGGTACTTTTGCCGGTACAGTATTTCATAATTTCGTATTCAAAGGGTGACAATGCCTCACCCCATAACAGTGGATAGCCCTGGGAAAAATCGACATCCCGCCACATCTCAATCATTCGCTGAGGTCGCCAATTCGGCAGCTCAGCCGGATCGACATCGATAACCCGGCTGGCGGATTCCCGGGCCAGCATCGTGTAATAAGCGGTTAAGGTCGGCTTATGATGAGAAATAATATTAATCCAATATTTGGGCCCATTTGAAGCCATCGATGTTTGATAGCACCTTAAAATATCCTCATGACCCAGTTCGCCATCGCTAAGCATGATCTTGATCTCATCGACAAAGCTCTGAAGGTATTCTTGATAGGCCGCCATGATCTCCCGACGATCCATGGTTTCGCTATCCATAATCGGGTAATCAGAAATACAGCCCAGTCCCTGTTTATCGTAAATTGTCAGCCCGTATTTATCGGGGTGCAGCCCAATATCGGTCATCGGGTAGGGCATCACAATACTGGGCGCAATTTCCATCATCCCCGGGCCCAATCGCAACAGTTTGGCGCCGAAGGCCTTGTTTTTTTCAATGTGCTCACGATTTTCAAAGGGACCACCCACTAACAACGCTCCGAAGACCTGCTGCACCCCGGCATCGTAGGCCGCTTTAACAACAGTTTCCACCATTTCCGGTGAAATATTTTTACGATAAATCTTGAGCATCGCCTTATCCACGGTTTCAATACCAATTTGAAGCCGGTTAAGGCCGGCATCCACCATCAACTTAAGGACTTCCGGTCGCCTGCTTAAGGACACCACATCAGCCTCACAATAGAACTGAAAGGGTTTCACGGCCTGAAGCGCTTTAGCCTCACGGCAAAAGGTATCCAGCCATTTAGGGTCGGTGACCAGGGTGTCGTCACAGAATTTAAAATAACTGAGCTCCGGGTATTTAAGGAGAAAATGTTTCATTTCGGCAATAACGTTTGCTACACTCCGCTGCCGCATTGGCCGCTTCAAGGCTCCTTCATGGCAGAAAACACAATGATAGGGGCAGCCCCGGCTGCTCATGAGATAAAGGCTGGCATAATCAATCGGAGTAATGCTTTTATGATAGGCCGGAAACGGTAGTTCATCCAGATTCTCTACCACTGGACCTTCGCCCATATCGATATACTCACCTTTTTCGTTGAGATAACAGATTCCGGCAATCCCATCCAGGCTTCTGTTTTCTTTTAAGGCATTGAGAACCGCCACCATTGCCAGTTCACCTTCGCCTCTGACAATGGCTACCGCTTGAGACTGACGCAGATCGTCTTCATCCAGAGAAATGGCTTCGGGTCCGCCAATCAGCACTGGAATATTATGCATTTGTGTAATTGCCGCACTGACTTTTTTAACCACATGCTTATTTTCAAAGTCTACCGAAAAGCCAATACCGCAAATTTCGTTGAAGGGGTATCGTTTCAAATAATCGATCGCCTGATCTGGTCGGCATTCACAAACAATGGTGTCATAACCCTTCGAATCCAGATAGCTTGCCAGACCATAGATACCCAGAAAGGCACCGTTTCGGCTAAAGCCGGCAATTTCCATCCCAATGGTTGATAACTTAAACAGCATAAACTTATTTTTCACAACATCCTCAACTGTTTTTTTCACTGTTTCTCCCCGATTCTCCCATTCTTTATCTGCCACTTTCGCACTCAGTGAACCTGACAATACACACATACCGACAGCTTCGAGTTTTTTGATAGTATCTAGCAGATGCAACTTAAACGCGTCAAAATTCTCAAAGCTCTTCTGGTATTCCGGAAAAAGTATTTTGGCCATCTCAAACATCGCCAGTTTTCCGGAGCTATATTTTAAAACTTCAAATTCAAAGGGAGAATAAACAAATCCGTTTAACGCCGGAATTTCTGCCGCCAGCTCGGGGGTCAGAGAAAGCAGAGCGATCCGTTGCGGGTGCGTCGCAAACACCGTCTCTCCGGGATAATCTTTCGTCAGCTTATCCCCACGAACGCGGGCTTTATACTGGGCATCAAAATAGGGGTACCGGGAATAGGCCAGTCCCTGCCACATCCCACTGAGACCGTATTTTTCACTGAGCGCATAGCTTTGTAAAATGACCGCATCAGGAATTTCGCCATCGTTTAGCATTTTTCGCATCAGTCTGATATTTTCTTCGAAAAACGCATTTCGAGCCGCACAGATTTCTTCGATGCTCAGAGTTTTAGTTTCAATCACCGGAAAATCACCCACCGATGTAAGGGCTTTTTCATCCTTTACAATAATCCCGAAGGCTGCGGGATCTTTTGACATCGCGGTTTCCGGGAAGGGCATATAAAAGGTGCTGACGACTTCTACCATCCCCCGACCAGCTTTAATCATTTCATTAACCGTATCAAAGGTAAAATCCAGGGTTTCCCGGGTTTCCAGTGCCCCGCCGATGATGATGTTCCCCACCAATTGAGGCAATCCGGCGGCGTGACAGATCTCGATGACGTCAAAAAGTCCTTCCCGCTTTATTTTTTTGTTATAAATATCAATGATATGCTGGTTACAGCTCTCAATGCCGATCTGCATCCGCACCAGACCAGCATCCACCATCATTTTTACAATTTCCGGATACTTGATGACAATATTGACGTGGGCATCGGCGAACCAGACAAAATCGTGTTCTTTGCGCAACTCTTTGAGTTGGTCACAAAAAGTCCGCACCCGTTCCTTGTCCAGGGTGAAGGTATCATCGCCGAAAAAGATGTACTTCACATTGGGGTTTTGTTTAAGCCGACAGCGGATTTCTTTCATCACATTTTCAACACTGCGGCGCCGGACGTTCTTGCTGTTTCCCCCCTCATAACAAAAAGAGCAGTGGAAAGGACACCCTCGTCCTGACATGACTGCCATATGATTAATGCCCTGATGCTGGGCAGATTTAATTGTACCGGTGATGATTGGCAATTCGTCTAAATTTTCAATGGCTGGATAAATGTCATTATCATAATAGCTGCCATCATTCCGAAATGAACACATACCGGAGATATTTTCCCATCGTTCTCTTGCTTCATTTTGAATGGCGTGGATCGCTTCGTAAAGGGAATACTCACCTTCTCCCCGCATAATCGCATCGGCCTGGCTGGCGCGCAAAAAGTCTTCACCCAAACCCACCGTCTGGGGCCCGCCGATAAAAACAATGGCACCATAGCGCTTTTTTATTTCTTTGGTAAAACTTAAAACGGCCGACTGATT
Organism: Acetobacterium sp. KB-1; assembly: GCF_003260995.1. Lineage (NCBI taxonomy): Bacteria > Bacillati > Bacillota > Clostridia > Eubacteriales > Eubacteriaceae > Acetobacterium > Acetobacterium sp. KB-1. The sequence goes on along the minus strand of NZ_CP030040.1, from coordinate 2,877,829 downwards.
CTCATAATCACAATATAAACCCACCACCGTATTTTTATCCGCGCCACTCCGATCCAGAAATTCCAGTCCTCTTAACAGCTCGCCGGAAAAAACAGCTACATCAAGTCCTTTACTGGCCATCATTTCCGCCAATGACATATGACCGATGGGCTCAATTTGAGTGATCGAATGGGTCCGTGTTCCACGATGAATCAGCATCAGTTTTAAGTTGATCGTTTTCACTATGCGCCTCCAAGTTTAATTTTTATGCATCGTTAAGATCTATTTCGTAAATTTTTTTATTCACAGTGTATTCTTTTTTTTGTGATTTGTCTATTGCTTTTTTGTTAAATCCGCTGCACTTTTTAGCTTTCCCTATTTTAAAAATTTTACTTGATACTGCGCCCAATAATGACATCGGCAATACCGACTCGAAGCCCGGTTTAACTATTTACGCCTCCAATTCAGTGATGGGGATAACTGATTTTGGATTGGCACCATGCTCACCAATTATTTTTTCCATCCAGACCATGTCATACCAGGTTTCAAATTTATAACCGCATTTTGAAAAATGACCAATGGTTTGGAAGCCCAGGTGTTCATGAAAACCGATACTCCCGGGATTGGGATAGGCAATGCAGGCATACAAATTACAAATGTTCTGCTTTCTCAAAACTGCCTCTAAGTTCTGGTAGAGTTTTTTTCCCACCCCGCTTTGACGGTTGTCCTGTTTGACATAGATGGTGGTTTCCACCGCCCAGTCATAGGCGGCCCGGTTTTTAAACGCCGAAGCATAAGCATAGCCAAGAATTTGCGCTTCATGCACGGCCACTAAAAAAGGATATTTAGTTAAGGTCTTATTTATTCGTTCACTAAATTCTTTAAGGGACGGGACGGTATATTCAAAGGTAATCGCGGTTTCTCTGACATAGGGCGCATAAATGCCCAGTAAGTCTTGTGCATCTGAGGCCTTCGCCCTACGGATGATAATGTCTCTGCTCATATTTATATCCTTCTTTTCTCAATTTCAACTATTTTATTATAACATTTCTAAAAACAACGGAAAAGAATCCCTTCACATTTCTGTATAAGGGATTCTCCTATTTAGATTAAATTTAAGCTTATTTATAATAGAAAACTCTTAACCGCTTCCGCTGGCATCATGGTCCGCTCCACAATGGCATCCACCGTCATCCCCTGGTCATGAAAACGCCGGCAAACCATGGCCATACTTTCGCCCACTTCGATGATATGGTAATCCGGATCATAAAAGCGGATGGCTCGCTGCCCCCAGGCGGCTTCCTCGACATCGTGTAAATAGTTTATCCCTTCAAAACTTTTCAGATGTTTTAAAAAGTCATCAAGATTTTCTTCTTCAAAGTACATCTCCATATCGTTACCCCGATAGACAATCGACTTTTCGTCGGCATTAATAAATTTCGCCCAAAGCGCTTTATCCTGCAGCGAAAATCCTGCGTTAAAGGTAATATTTTCACCAAAATCCATCACCACTTCCAAACCAAAAACATCACAATAAAAAGCCCGTGAACGATTGATATCATCCACCACCAGCATCGGTGCTTCAAATTTCATTTCTTAATCCTCCTTGTTTTTAGTTTATTCTACCTGACTAATCACGACACCAGTCTGTCATGTTTAAATCAATCACTGGTATTTTTCAGCAATTTTTTTCGCAATCATCAAAATGTCTTCTCTTAGTGCTTCAGGTTTTATTAATTCTACCCCATCACCAAAGCTCAGCAGCCAACTAAAAAGATTTTCTTGGCTTGAGAAATAAAATTCAAAGCGGAGTTTTCCTTCCCTGGTCATTTGATAAGAGTCCATCCCATATTCATCAATCAGCCGCCATTTCATAGCGGGGTCAAATTCTGCCACCAGATGAATCTGGCTGGGCATGGCCAATTGCTTCTGAGTGTTATATTCTGGCAGAATCCGGGGCTCATAGGTCTCATCCAGCACCTGCAGGTTCCAGAGCCGATTGAGCTTAAAAAGTCGGTAATCACAACGCTCCGGACAATAGCCCCAGATATACCAGGATGACCATTGATAGACAATCAAATAAGGCTCAATCTGTCGGCTGCTTTCGCCTTTTGGTGAATAGTAATAAAAAGAAATGACCTGCCTCTGATCAATGGCTTTTTTAATGGTTTCAAATTTGGGGGCCAATGAATTTTTATAGTGTGAGGACAGATCAATAACAAGATGATTATCCGGCTGGGTCACTCCCCCACGCACTGCCAGTTTATCAATTAATTGCCGATATTGATTGGTTCCGGCAATGCTGTCCAGACTCTTAAGTCCTGCCAATATAGACTGCAGCTCCGCTGATGATAATAGCGTTTTATCGATCTTATAGCCTTCCATAATGGCGATCCCGCCGTTTGCTCCCTGGGTTGTCGTCAGCGGAATTCCAGCCTTGCAGATGTCTTCAATATCCCGATTAATGGTTCGGCGGGAGACTTCAAACATCTCTGCCAGGTAAGGAGCCGTCACTTTTTTTTGCTGTAGAAGAATCGATAGTATCCCGATTAGCCGATCAATTTTCATATGCGATCCTTTTATTAAAACCTTTTAAAGGTCCATATTTAAACGTCAAGAAATGTGATCACCTTATCAATAAATACTTCCCCATCCAGATGATCCAATTCATGGCAAAAACACTTGGCCAAATCATCTTCGCCGTCAATGATGATTTCATCACCCTTTTCATTGCGCGCTTTAACAGTAACTTTTTGGGGACGGATGGTCGTTCCAAATTTTCCCGGAAAACTCAGACAACCTTCTGTGCACTCCTGTTCGCCACTGGTCTCAATGATTTCGGGATTAACCAGTTTTATCACCCCTTCACCCATATTAATAACCACCAATCGCTTTAGGATACCCACCTGATTGGCGGCAATTGCAGCACTATTGGGAATACTCTGTAATGTTTCTAGCATATCATCAAGAATCATTTGTATTTTTTCATCGATTTCGTTTACTTCTTTGCATTTTTTTCTGAGGATTGGATCCTCATCAAGCCGAAGTTGTCGTATTGCCATTGCTTCCTCCTGATTAATTTTACTTACTTTTCTCAAGTATATTGTGAAAATCGAAGTCTGTCAATGAGCGCTGCTCTTTAAATAGTATAAAAAAGAATTCTTGGAATCTTTACTCCTTTAACCCAAAAAAGGCCTAGCACATCCCCTGATCTGCTACGACCTTTTGCCTTAAACTCATGGTTCGAAATATTCAAAGATAATTGCATCAAATTTTTTCTTGCAATACTCAATGTCATCGGTATCCTGAACTGTCCATCCGACCAGCCTTCCGGTCAACAAGTGGAACAGGCTAAGACCCAATTTCCGCCGGGCATCCCCGTGACAGAATGCCATAAAATGCGGGCGCGTGATAAAATTGGTTCCAAATGAAATAATTAACAACCATTGCCAGAACTTAACATCCAGCCCTTTGAGACTTTTTCTACCGACTGAAAGCTGCCCTCTTACTACATCAGGCCGATTCTTATAAAACCATCTTACAATTAAAGGATGAAAAGATTCGACACAATAAAGCCCGTCATATTCATCAAGCTGACTTGCTGTTTTTGCACAGAGTTCATTGAGATATTTCGTATTTTTCAGTTCGACAATTAAGGGAACCCGACCATCCACCATTCTCAGAACCTCGTCAAACAGAGGGATTTTCTCTTCCGTGTTTCCCAGGTTATAGGCCAATAATTCCTCATAGGTACAATCGGTTATTAACCGCTCCACTCCACACAAACGTAATAAATTATCGTCGTGAAACACAACGATTTTTCCATCTGCGGTAAGATTTAAATCCATTTCAATTCCATAGCCGGCATCGACTGCTTTTTTAAAGGCTGCCATCGAATTTTCTGGGATTGTCTTATCCTTTTGGTGCAAGCCCCGATGGGCATAATAACTGGTCCACAATCGATCATCGACTTCCTTTGGCATCCTGCCCGGGAGCAGCAACAAAATATAAATGATAAATATGGCTATTCCTGCCACGATATACACTGTCATGTAACCTTACCTACTTTTGCTAATCTAATTCAAATCAGTCCCTTTCTCTTAAATTTTTGCGATCGCAAAAACACTAGGTTGTTTGTCTGTTTCACAATAACCTGATCACTTCTTTTTTACCGCTAGTATCTATTATAAACCCATGTTCTTTTATTTACCCTACTATTTTCTCAATCTTTCATTAAAAATAGATTAGTATTTAGACTATTTTCTGTAAAATCTTGTTTTTTAAACCGCTGGTCTGAAAAATTCAAAGATAATTACATCAAAAAACCTCATGCACCGCAGGGGATCATCCGTATCTCGGATTGTCCAACCAGCCAGTTTACCGCCTAATTGGCGGAAAAGACGAAGACTGAGCCGATGATGGGCATCTTTATGGTCATAGGCCACAAAATGAGGACGGGCCGCCACGTTTGTCAGAATTGATGCAATCATTAGACTTTGCCATACCGGCAATTCTTCAAAGCTGCGATGGTTAGCTGATAGCTGTCCTCTGATCACCAGCGGCCGATTTTTGTAAAACCATCGGACAATGCCGGGATGAAAAGACTCCACACAATAAGAGCCCGGATAATGATCCAGAATCGCTGCGGCTTTTTCACAAAGCAGCTGCCAATTTTTGGTGTTTTTCAACTCTACGATAAGTGGTGTTTGGCCATTGACCCGTTTCAAAACATCCGTCAAAAGGGGAATCCCTTCACCGGTCTGTTCCAGGCGATATCCTAAAAGTTCCATCAGGGAACAATCGGTGATCAATTTATCCACACCACAGACCCGCAGAAGATTGTCATCATGAAAAACCACCACCTGTCCATCGGCACTGAGATTGATATCCAGCTCCATCCCATATCCGGCCTCAACGGCCTTCTCAAAGGCTAACACCGAGTTTTCCGGAATCGACCGATCCTTATTATGAAGGCCGCGATGGGCGTAATGATATTGCCAGAGTCTCGTGTCTGAATTGGGGGGCAACTGAGCCGGCGAAATCATAAACAGATATAAAAGTATTACGCCAACGGTTACCATTGTTATAATGATGATCATCTTCTGCCTCGTCGTTTCTCTAAATCATCAGTCTGCCACATCAAATAACTCCAGCTTGGATGGCCCGATAATCGGTTTTGAATCGCCATGGTTCACCATCATCATCGTTAAAAATGCCAGCCCGACAAACAAAGCCCCATAGGGCATTAAGGTATGATATCCCAAATGTTCCAGTAGTGCACCGGAAATAATCGGTGTAATCACCTGAGCTGCCATCGATGCCGTATAATAATAACCGGTATAGCGACCAA